>JBJHBN010000148.1:0-6140 GCA_050485505.1 Opitutales bacterium
CGTTAACACATTGACTGCGGAAGCCCTCCTGCCACCTCCCCCACCAGAGGATCTTCCTCCCCCTGTTGAAATCGAAACGGTGACCATTATGCTACCAGGTGACGTACCCTTTGATTTGGTCCATATCCCTGCTGGCACGTTCACAATGGGCTCAGAGCCCTCTGAGCGCGGGCACGACTTCTACAAGGAGTCCCAGAACTACCTGAGCGAAGGACCGACCCGCGTAGTGACCTTTGAAGAATCTTTTCTAATGGGAAAATATCCAGTCACTCAGGCACAGTGGCTGGCCGTCATGGGCGAATGGAACGACAACGTCCACGGCCACAATTCAGACACACCGCGCAACCCGGCTGCCACACCTGAATTCGGGCTGGGCGACGACTATCCGATCTATTTTGTATCCTGGCACGACGGCGTCGATTTCGCGAAAGCACTCACGGAACACGCAAAGGCCACAGGCCAAATCGACGAAGGCACATTCAGACTTCCCAGCGAAGCTGAATGGGAATACGCCGCGCGCGCGGGCACAACCACCCGCTTTTTCTTCGGCGATTCCCTCGCATTTGGCGATGGCCGCGAAGATGCACCGACCGGGTCGGAAGATTACCCAGGAATGCGCAGTGACTACATGTGGTTCGCCTACAATGCCGGTGATCCCAACAGCGATACCTATGGTACCCAGCCAGTAGGGCAAAAACGCCCCAATGCGTGGGGACTGCACGATATGCATGGCAATGTCACAGAATGGACCGCGGACCATATGTACCGCACCTACATCGGTGCGCCCACCGACGGTAGTGCCCGAGTAGAGCCCAGATCATCACGCCGCGTAGTCCGGGGCGGCAGCTGGTTGAACACCGCCCGCTATTGCCGAGCCGCCTCCCGCGACTACAACTCCCCCGCCCTGCGCCGCGCCGATTACGGCTTTCGATTAGTTCTAGAGTAATAGCAAAGGACATGGTTTGATTGAGCCCTCGGCGACCAAGGCGTTGTCGAGGGCTCTTTCTTCCAGATTGCACTATCCGGTTAAGCGAACCCCTCTACCCCACCCCTCAACCTATGCCGGCCCTTCCAAACAATGAGCAGGACAATAGACGTACATATCTGATCCGACCCCAACAACTGGGATCGGATCAGCTTCACCGACGAAGGACTTACGCCCCTTTCTACTCTCTCTAATTTACCAAGGAGTCAGCCAATCATTAAGGACGCGGCGAAAAAACCCATTCACCAGAAGGTTCGGAGCCTTCGAAATACAGCCAGCCAGCGCTTGGATGATAAACCCAGGGAGCATCGGCAACATAAAGCCAGCCCATCCAGTCCCCCGTGTATACCCATCCATCGACGATTTCATAGCCGTGCCACTCAGCCGCACTTACTCCGTTCGATGGCACCACAGAAGCATAGGTAGTGCCCATTTTGATTTGGTCGATGAGCGTTCCAGTAAAGTCGCTTAGATTGCCATTACTAGCACGGTGACTTCCATCAAAAATAGCAAATCGACTGATTTCAAGATTCTCCGAAATACTCGTGGTCCAAATGGGAGCACCTGGATCATCGGCCTCCACGTCCGGGTTCATCCAGAACGAAACCTCGAGATTATCAAAATCGACCTTCAACACAGGAAAAACCAATTGCTCATGATCCATATTAAACGCGCTCGAGATCTGACTATTAACCATCAGACCTCCAACGACCCAGAGGTAATCGCCCCAACCATTATTACCCACCCCCAAGTGGCGACCATCCCCCGTCCACAGGGACTTCGATGTAAACACAATCTGAAAAAAACCAACCATGGCAGAATTCGCTCCACCCGCAAATTCACGATGGACTTCCGGCTTAGCCAGTAACCCAATCCACAAGACCCCGGAATTGTACGAGGAATCAAGATCCCGGTAGTTAGCACTCACATTGCCAATAAAATAGCCAGATCCGGAATCCTGCAACTGGTTAACAACCCGCATTGCTCCACCATAACCATCTGTGGCTCCCGGGTAGGCCAACCCCTCTTCCACCACGTCGTAAGAGACGGTGGATCCCTGCCAATCCGCATTGGAATGCCAAGGACCGTCCCAGCCAAAACTAGTGACACCGGACGCACCATGTAGAACGCCTTCACCAGGAGCTATATCAAAGAATTCCACCACCAAAGGTTCGGAAACGAGCGGAGCGCTCAAACCCACCAGCGCAGAAAGGACATATAAGGACCGGCGCGTCAGACGGCCCGGAATGGGGAGTATTGAATTCATTTTTGTTCAATCGAATTGAGGTTAGCAGTTTCAGAAAACAGGGCTTCTGCGGCATTCCAAACCTTTGTGAAAGAAATGAAACAAAAAGAACCCTTTTCATGAAATTAAATGGCATCCATTACAGCATACTGTCAACAACTTTATGGGCCATTACCACACATCAACCAAGACGCCACGCCAAAAAGGCTATAAAAAAGGCAGCTGCAAAGTCTTTTACTTGACGTGAAATGAAATTCAAAAGAGAAATAATAAACTTTTGTTTCATCATTTATTATAATGAAATAATAGGCATAATCCTTATAAACATCCCTATGACTACCCCATTTCAGGCGCAGCGCTTCGAACTCAAATACATTCTCAACAAAGAATGGACCCCGGGGATCCGGGACTTTATCCAACCTTACCTCGAACTCGATTCCTATGGCGCTCGACAAGCCGACCATTCCTACCCTGTCCACAGCCTTTACCTTGATTCCTCTAATCTGGCACTACACCAGAGCACAATTAACGGCGACCGAAATCGCTTCAAAATGCGGGTCCGCTGGTACGAGCGCGAAAGCAATGCACCAGTCTATTTCGAGATTAAGCGGCGCGAGAACAACGCCATTTACAAAGAACGCTGCCCAGTGCTTCGGCCAGCCGCCAGAGAAATTCTCGCGGGCCGCCTGCCCTCACGCGCAGACCTTCCCTCCAGCAAAACTCCTGAGGCAGAGAGAGGGCTGCAGCACTTCTGCCAACAGCTAAATTTCCTCAACGCCAAACCGATCACGCATGTGTCCTACCGTCGTGAGGCTTGGCATGGCGTAGGTGACGCCCGAGTACGAGTCACCTTCGATCGCCAAGTAAGAAGCTGCCCGGAAGGCGCTGTCGATTTCGACCCTCGAATGGGCCGCAACACCATCGACGTTTTCGGCAATGCAGTTGTACTCGAATTGAAGTTCACTAGTCGCTTTCCTGAATGGATGAAGGAGCTGGTGCGGGTATTCGGCCTCCGTCAATGCTCAGCAGCGAAGTACGTAGACGGCATCCTGGGAATGGAAAGGCTGCATATTTTTCCCGCTATACGTAATCGCTCAAACCAACTGAGAAACGCAGCCGAAGGACGTATGATCAAACAACTGCAGACGGCGCACAACGCTTTTCAGCACCACCCGCAATCCATCCAACCATGATCGAAAGTTTCCTATTTGCTGACCAAACAGATGAGCCGGTACGCATATTCGCAGTAATTCTCGGACTGCTAATAGCATTCGTCTGTGGCCAAGCCATCGCCTGGACCTACATGCTAACCCATTCCGGCCTTTCTTATTCACGCACCTACGTCAACTCCTTAGTCATTATACCCCTGCTCGTCAGCATGGTAATGATGGTGTTGTCCAACAATCTGATCACTGCCTTTGGCCTGATGGCTCTGTTTGCAATCGTTCGCTTTCGCAATATCCTACGAGATACCCTGGACACCTGCTACATCCTTGCCGGGATCACTCTCGGCATGGCATCCGGCACAGGCCGCTATGGAACAGCAGCCGCAGGTCTACTCGTTATCTGCGGTATCCTTTTCTACCTCTCCTACACATCATTTGGCTCTCGCCACCGCTACGACATGATCCTTAATTTCCACTGGAAGCGATCCACGTCTGAGCTAGACAGCCTTCTTGGGCTGATACGCTCCTACAGTTTTCGTGCCATCTGCACCAGCCAACGCACTCAAGAAGAGGAATCGGGTACCGATTTTTCATATCGCCTGCTTCTACGGGATTCTGAACGGATGGACGAACTGATCCAGAGAGTAAAAAACTTCGAAGGGGCTTCCCGCGTGACTGGCCTCAGCGCCATGGAGGAATCAGAACTCTAGCGGTGAGATCAATATAATAGTCTACACTTTTCCCATGACTGAATACCGGACAATTCCAACCCCCTGGCGTTCACGTTGGCGCCAGATCCGCATTCGCCTGTTACCCATACTTGCCTTCGTCCTTGCACTCGTTGCAGTAGCCTTCCTCTGGGAACAAGAGTTGACGCCCTCAACCATGGCAGGTGAAGTCTATGCAGTCGAGAGCACTGTTCGGGCGCCCAGCTCCGGCATTCTCGAGAGCCTGTTTGTCGAAGCCTATCAGGAAGTCGAGGCTGGCGAAATCCTCGGCCTTGTCCGCGCCGTACCCACGGAACAAATGACAATGGCTCTGGCAGTTCTCCACGCAGAGATAAAACTCACCCGCATGGGCAGCACGGACCCAGTGCTAGACCAACAGCGCAACTTGCTCAACTGGCAAAGCAAGCAGCAGGACTGGCTGGAAGCCCGCGCCCGCCTGGCCTCTCTACAGATCCGCCTGCGGCGGGCTGAACGCGAGTACTACCGCCTACGCGGTCTCCGCAAAAATCAATATATCTCAGAATCCGAATTCGACTCCGTCCGCACCGAGTATGAGGCATTGAAAGTTGAGGAGGAAGAAATCATGGAGCTGGTAACGACACTCGAAGGTTTCACTCGCAGTTCCCGTCTGCCCGCCGATAATACTGAAGAAGCCCTTGCTAAAACTATTGAAGCCACCCTCCAATGGCAGGAATCCCGGCTACGCCAACTCGAAGCCGAACTAAAGCCTAGGGAACTGCGGGCTCCCATTACCGGAACCGTCATGCCCCTAAGATCCGAGACAAATCCTCAATTTCGCAGCAGAGGCGAATTTGTTAGCGCAGGAGATCAACTCATGCGCATTCATGCCCACGACCCCGATTACATCATCGGCTACGCACGTCTGCCCCTCACCAGAAACCCCGAAGCAGGCGCCCGCATCGAAATCATTCGACGGGATGGTCGCCGCATGAGCGCCTCCGCTGAGATTATCAAAGTCGGTCGCCATTTCGAAGCCCTCGGGCCCGCCTTCCAGCGTCCATATACCAGCCAAGAGGAGCGCGCCCTACCACTGATCATATCCCTCCCATCCAACCTTTCCTTACGTCCC
The DNA here is from genome assembly GCA_050485505.1 of Opitutales bacterium. Taxonomy (GTDB): domain Bacteria; phylum Verrucomicrobiota; class Verrucomicrobiia; order Opitutales; family Oceanipulchritudinaceae; genus JAFIGG01. The sequence continues at coordinate 5,216 of JBJHBN010000148.1, forward strand.
GGAGAGATCGTTGACCTTCACTTGAGGTAACCCCTGTGAAAGCAACCAAGTCAGCTGCCAAACAAAAAACGACTCACCCCAGATTTATAGGGTAATCGGATTTACCGTCCGATCTCACTCGCTTCATAAAGTGTTCATCAATCGGATACTTGCGAAGAATGAATATAACGAATATAAGCAGAATCGGACCACTCAGGAAGGTCAATGTAGCAATGTTGCTAACAGCCTCACGGGTTTGCTCTTCGGCTTCAGGAACGATGCCCGCACCACGAATCATGAATCCTGTTAGAATCAGACCGACCGCCTGTGCGGCCTTGGTAAAGAAGCTGAAGGCAGCGGCATAGCTGCCGTCCTTTAATACACCCGTACGGATATGACTGATCTCGGAGGTATCGGCGATCATAGAAGCGGCCAGGGGTGTGAGGATGCCACAGCCACCCCACCACAGAGCCTGGCCCAGCCCAAAGATAAGGACGCCCGCAGGGACACTCAACCCGGCCAGCGAAAAGGCGGTGCGAGGATCAAGAATTCCGAAGCTGAACAAGGCAAACAGCAGGACCCCGCCAAATATCCCCATTCCCACTCCAAAGAAAGCAACAGGTTTTTTGTCGAAGCGTTTAACCGTTACCGCCAGACTCAGAGAACACAAGCCGTAGGCGATCATACCAGCTCCGTGCACAAAGGTCTTCTCGAAGTGTGTCAACTCCATGAAAAAGACATAAGTAAACATTTGCACCTGCGCTGTGAGTGACATCCCCAGCTGCACTATCGTGAAAAATCCAAACACAAACCAGGCCAGCCGATCCTTAAATATCGTTGTGATGCTCTTAAAAAAGTACGCCATGCCATGGCCCGGTAAAGGACTGTTACGGTTGTCCTTGGCGTGAGAACGCGTTGCCCATGCGCTGAAACAGATTGTGAGCAC
>JBJHBN010000149.1:0-643 GCA_050485505.1 Opitutales bacterium
CCCTCAACCAAAGTGCAGAAAGCGTCGTCCCCATGCCTTCCCGATCAGCATCTTTCCGACCTTCCTCAATCAACTTAAAATGGGTTTCCTCAGCAGCTTCCCGCAACAGATCCCCGCCATCCTGTAAACTTGGGGAGGAGTCGACCTGCAAACGCTTACGCATTTCACGCGGCAACTGATTGACCACAAAGCGACTCGCATAATCGCCGGCATTACCGCCGCCCATGCCATCGCAAACCAGGGCCAGCAGGTTGTCTCGGCGACAGTTTCCAGCGCGACGATCCACCCCCTGTAGGAAGTCCTGCCCATCCTCCAGGCTGACCAGCCCGCAGGCATCTTCGTTGCGCTTGCGCACCCGGCCGACATCGGTCACGACGGCATACCGGATCGAAGATTGATTTGATTTCGCTGTTGTCATAATTCGCCTTTATCCTGCGCGTATTCCAACGCGTTTAAACCGGCCATCGACAGCCGCCAACTTCCCTCCGGCAAGCGTTCAATCCTTTCCAGCCAGTCGACTGCCTGGCCATTGGGCCCCGTGTATTCAAAACCTCCATCGCGCCGCTTCAGCAGAACCTCAGGCTCACCCTCGGATAAGCACCCCTTCCAGGCCTCCCAGATCAAAAGCACATCCTCCCTAACC
>JBJHBN010000149.1:653-6136 GCA_050485505.1 Opitutales bacterium
GTCGGTGCAGGCGCAAAGCCACCAATCGCTGAGGATTGCCACCGGCAGCCTTTGCCAGAACCTGACTGGCCGTGAAATATTCGATACGCCAGTGCGGAACACTCTCAGGGGCAGTCTGCGTCGTCAAGTGCAGGGCATCGCCCCGCCCAGGCTGGAGGATTTCCGACTGAATTCGCTGCCCCTCCAGGCAGGTGCCGCCTGTCGATGGTGAACGGCCTTTTTCCGACACACTTCCATCCTGAAGCAAAACCATGCCGTTAACACCCTCAATACGAAAGTGCTTCCGGCTAATGCGGCGATTGGCGAGGTCTTCTTCCTTCCCCCCCTCCGGATGCCGCACCCGCACCATAACATCGCAGTCCCGACTCCGCCCAAAAACAACCACCGGCAGGGCCAACACATGGATCCGGTCGCCCGATTCCCGGTGCACCAAGGTGCACCGATCCGCCTCCTTCAACTCCAGCGGCGGCTCTGCGCCAGCTTCGGGCGCCTTCGACTCAGGTTCAGGTTCGGGTTCAGGCTCAGGTGCTTCCGCCTCAGGCTCGACTTCAGCCGCCTCCGGCTCGTCCACTTCAACCTGAGTCTCCACCGCCTCCACTCCTCCCGCTTCCCCCAGATCTGCCTGCGCCTCTTCGAGGCGCAGCCGAAACTTCTCGGCCAGCCCCGCTGACTCTACCAAACGCCGGGCCTCTTTCAATGCAACCTTGGCCGCTCCCAGGCGATTCTCTGCAAGCCGTTCCTGAAAGCGCCCAAGCTGCAACTCAGCCCGCTCATCGGCGACCATTCGCCGCACAGCTTCCCCCCAAGCCTCCACTTCCTTGAGCGAACGCTTCGCCGCCACCCGCTCAAATTTATTATCCGCATCAGCTATCTCCTGTTGATAGCGTTTCAGCAGACCATCAAAAGCCGTCTCCACCTGATCGGCGTCAGCGCCATCGGCCAGCCCCAATTTACTGAGCAGTTCTTCGTGCGACATCATGAAAGAACCCCGACCCAAAAAGAAATCAGCCAAATTCGCAAGCTAATCGATCAAATCCGTCCGCCTACCACCCCCGCACCGACCCGTAGCCGCGATCGCCCCGAGCGCGGGGGCCAAAAACCAACGCACGATTCCCCCACCACGGGCGCGAGGCGCGCCCGCTCCACCAAGAGCAGCGTGATTACCCGCTGCCCCCCGCCCCGTTCGCTCCGCACAGAGAAACGGCTCCGCTTCGTTTCTCCTTTGCTGCGCTCACACTTTCTTTTTAGCTCATGCTTCATTGGACTGAACTGCTCGCGGCGCCGTAGCCGTTACGGCGAAGGCGCGAGGGCAAGGCGGAAGCCAAGGAAGTTGTTGCGATAGCCGGGCGTTAGCCTGACGCGGTAGGCGGAGCGCGCGCCGGCTGCGGTGTCGCCCCAAGAGCCGCCACGGGCGACACGGCGCGAGCCCGAATTAGGCCCCTCATAGTCAACCACACTGCCACCCGGATAATCGTCAAACCAACTGCGCGTCCACTCCCACACATTACCATGCACGTCGTAAAGTCCCCAGGGATTCGCACGTTTGCTCGCCACCGGATGCGTTCGACTATCACTGTTCTCCTTATACCAAGCGTAATTCCCTAACGAAGCTTCATTGTCTCCAAAGGACCAACGCGTCGTCGTCCCCGACTGCCCTGGATTTGCCGAAGTGGCACGCGCCGCATACTCCCACTGCGCTTCGCTAGGCAAGTTATACTCATACCCTTCAGGCAAACGACCCGCCGCACGCTCGCGTTCGGTCAACTTGCGGCAAAACTCCATCGCCTCGGTCCAAGAAACTCTCTCTACCGGTGCATTCAAGCCGCCTTCCCAGAAATAACTCGGATTATTTCCCATCAACGCCTGCCACTGCACCTGCGTCACAGGCGTCTTCCCCAGCCAATAACCACGGTTCAGCCGCACACGGGTTTGAGGGCCTTCTCGATCTTCAATACGCCCGATCTCATTATTTGGGCTCCCCATCACAAATTCACCAGGCTCGATCCACACCATTTCAAACTCCACACCACCCGGCAGCTCCACTGCCGCGTTCTGGCCAACTACAGGCCCCTCTACCAACTCAACCGACAACACCAGCGCTTCCCCCGCTTCAATGCGACCTCCACGACTCTGTGTTACAAACCCTTCCTTGCGGAATTCAAGCTCACGGAGTTCACCGGGTGGCAATTGTCCAATCTGGTAAGGCGTCTCACCAATCAAATTATCTCCAACCCAAACTTCGGCTCCGGCGGGTTGCGACTCAAGACGCAGACTCCCATACGGAAAATCCAAAAATATCTCAGAGATTTCTTCGCGCTCAATTTTCACTTCATGCATTTGGCCTCCCCACCCCTCGCGTTGGGCATTCAAGGTGTAAGTCCCCGTGGGCAGGCCGATTGTAGCTGGGCCTTCTCCCTGCTGAGGCTCAATCTCTTCGTCCGCTTTTTCCAAGCTCCAGGCTATGCTGTCCATAGTAACCCCGATCTCCAGCTGCCCCACACTGCGCTGCAGCTCGATCGCTCCCAGGTCCGTGAAACGGCCGTCTTCTATATTCACGACTCCACTCCAGCGCTCATACCCCGGGTGAACAATTTCAATCTCATACACGCCCAGGCGCAGGTCGGACAGGCGCACCGGACTCTCTTCCAGTGAAAGACCTCCTATGCGCACTTCCGCTCCGCTGGGTTCGGTGTCCAGAATCAATCCGCCACGGGCGTTTTCCCAATAGGACTCGATGGCCGTACGCTGCTGCGCCCATTCCGATGCAATGCGGTCGCGGTGGGCCTCCGGTGCCTGCCGCAGATAGGCATCCACAACATCATCCAGGGCTTCCAGCTCTGCCATCGACGCATCCGGCGGCAGAGAACCGATCTCCTCCCTAAGGCTGGCAAAGGCCTCGCGGCGCATTTCAATTTCATCCCGCCGCATGGCCCAGGCGCCTTCAATCGGCTCAACGTGGCGGTCAGGAGCAGCGTCCACAAAGGCCTGCACGGTCTCATCCAGTTCCTCCACAGCCCGCGACTCTGCCGCTATGGGCAAAGCGGCAATCCGCTCGCGCATCTCCTCAAAGGCACGCTCCTGCGGCAGGTAAATCCCAAATGCCCAGCCGCCAGCGCCGCCGACAAGCAGCAACACCACGGCCAGGGCAATCCACAGACCCTTGCCGCCGGACGGGCGCGGCGCAGCGGACGCCGTAGATGTGGCCGGTTCTGGGGAGACGGGTTTCTTGTCTGCCACTTGAGATACAGCAACCTTGGAGGAAGCCTCTACCTCGTGGGCTTTCTCCTGCGCCCCGGCAACACCGCCAAGGCCGCCTCGGCGGATTGAACCCGGTCCTCGGCGTCTGGTTCCATCAGGCCATTCAAAAAATCATCCCAGCCAGAATCCAGCCCTTCCACCAGTCGACTCGCATCCTTGTAACGTCCCAGCGCCTTACGTCCGGTCAGTAAATGATAACCAATCACCCCCACCGCATACAAATCGCTCTGAGCCGTCGCCGCTTCGCGCTGCAACACCTCGGGTGCCATGTAGTGAATCGTCCCGGCGAGCTGGCTACTGCCCTGGCCGCTGCCCGAATCCATGAGCGTCTCCGCGCCCTCCAGCATCGAAGCGGTCATCGTGCGCTCGACCAGGCTTTTCATGTAGCCCTCTCCCAAAACCTCCGCCAGACCAAAGTCGGTGATCTTGACCTTCACGTCGGCCCCCTCGCCGCCTTCGACCAGAATGTTCGCCGGCTTCAGGTCGCGGTGGATCACGCCTGCACCGTGGGCATACTGCAGTGCTTCCAGCAGCTGTTGCAGAATCGATCGAACTTCCTCCTGCGGCAGTCGACCTCCAGCAGCCTCCAAACGCTGCTCCAGGTCGCCGCCGGAAACATACTCCATGGCGAAGTAGTGCAGCCCATTTGCTTTGCCCGCATTGTGGATCGGCACAATACCCGGATGACGCAGCCTGGCCATGCGCTGGCCTTCATTCAAAAAGCGCTCGGCAAAGTCACCCCGGCCACTGAGTTCCTGCGGCAGCACTTTGAGCGCATAGTGCTGCTTCAGTCGCTCGTGCTCGGCCAAATAAACCGCACCCATGCCGCCCCGACCCAGCAAGCGCTCGATGCGGTAGCTGTCGAGCATGACGCCCGGTTTCAGTTCCTTGCCACTGCCGGAATCGGAGTCGTCCCCGAGAATCGTTTCGTCGTCGCCGCCCATTGCGCATTGCAGTCTAAGGGAAATTGGTGCGCGGGGGAAGTAAAAAGGTATTCTGGAGGCGGTGGACTGTGAGCGGTGGGCGGTGATCACCACGAAGAAAAGGAGGACACGAAGACCGATGCGCGGGAATAGAATGAACAGGATCGTTTGCAAAGGTCTCGAACCCTTCTTCGTGTGCTTCGCGTCCTTCGTGGTGAATAATTGACGGGGCAGTGGGGTCAAAAACAACGCTCGAATTACGCTGCTACGGGCGCGAGGCGCGCCCGGCTCCGTGGAATCAAAGCGCGATGTCAATTTGCGACTGAATACGGAAGGGGGAACCCCACTCTGTCTCACCGCGAAATTCAATCGTGTAGCGGCCGGTTTCCTTCAGCTCAACTGAACCCGATTCTCCGGAACCTTCAGCGATGCGACGGTTGTCCGGGCCGGTGACCCGCCAGCCATCAAGGGTGAATTCACCCTCGCGGTTGGCTTCATTGAAGCGAAATTCGATTGCGCGGCCATCCTCGATGGCGCGCTGGTTGGTGACATTCACGCTGAAGCGCCAGCTGCGGCTGTCGCCAGGCTCCACTTCCCAGCGTTCATTGTCGCGGCCCTGATTAGCCAGGCGCAGACGCTCTTCCGTTTCCTGCACCAAACGCGCACCTTCGCCACCGATGTAGCGGCGGCCCACGCCTGCCCGACCAAAATTCGGTGGAAAATAGCGGATCTCGCCATCAATGTTCACTGGAATGTCACGAATGTCGAAGTCACCCGCATTCGGGACCACTTCACGACGCACCTGCTCAATGATCTCACTGACCTTGCCGTAATCGCCTGCGGCCAAGGCCTGCTGCGCTTCTTCCAACAAGTCACAGGCAATGCGCCGAACTTCCGGATCGTCGTGGTTTTCACAGATGTCCTCCAAAGTCTGCAGCATCCAGTCGACAGTTTCCTGGTCCAGGCTGGACGGCATCCGCCGTTGCGAACGGTCCTCACGATCCGTGGGCAAATCCCGACCGGGCTGGGTCTCTGATCCGGGGCCGTTCACATCATCCGTGCGATCATCCGCCGGACGGGTGCGCTCACCCGTTCTACCCTCTAATTCGTCTTCCGCGTCCTCCAAGGCACGCTGAATTGCATCGGGGTCTCCCTGATCCAGAAGGCGCTCGAAGCGCTCAATCAGGCGCCGTGCCCAGGCACGCACATCCTCGTCCGGATGGTTCTCCGCCAAGTTATGCAGAGTGCTCAACAAACCGCGCACATGATCCATATCCACGCCAACATAGGGGAGGATATCAC
>JBJHBN010000150.1:0-6130 GCA_050485505.1 Opitutales bacterium
ACCGCGCGTTTCTACTAAACTTTCGGTCTTTGTTAGATTATTCATAAGAGTGCCAGTTTGAAGGATTTTTTCTCAACTGGCACTCTTCATGTCATCTACTACGAGTATTGACCCACGAAGGACTGTCGTCTCTTCGCTACAAGTATTGGCTCATTCATCTTTCGTAGCGAAGACGCGAAAGCGCTTCGAACGATCTGCCAAGCAACCCAGATATCAAAGCTGGATCCGCACCCCGCGGCGCAGATAAGTCGGGACATCAAGGTCCTCTCCTTCATACAGGTTCTCGGCGGTTTTTTCAAAGACGCCACGACTAAGGGCCTCGGTATCAAAATCGAATTCCTCCTGAGGAATCTTCTTTCGCTTGCCGGCCTTCAGGGGCTTATTTCCAAAACGACCGGACAAAGCCTCACTGCGCTCGGCGGAGGTCTCACCCCGTTCCTCGAGATGCTGGTTCGCTGCACTGGTTGCCGATGGCACTTTACCGAAACCCTTGGGATTCAGAGCGGTAGTGCCGATGACGGTCACCCGCAGGCTCTGGTGCATGCTGCCATCGATAGTGGCGCCCATCACCAGGGTGGCACGGCTGCCAAACTTCTCAGTGACGTACTCCATCACTTCATTGACTTTTGACATCGTCAGGTCCGGTCCACCGGTGATGTTCACGATCAGGCTATCCGGACGCTTGATGTACTTATTTTCTGGCAAATGCAACAATGGGCACATCTCAAGGTCCTGCAAGGCACGGGTTACATAGTCCTCACCCTTCGCGTAGCCAGTACCAAACAAGGTTTTCCCACCCCGCTCGTTGAAGGCCTGCTTGAGGGTCGCAAAATCCACATTTATCATTCCGGTCTGGAAGATCATAGACCAGATTGAGCGCACACCCTGATTGATCCATTCATCGGCAATCCCAAAGGCTTCCATCAAGGTAGCATTCTCATCGATCTGCTGAAGCAACACGTCATTAGGTAATGAAATCACCGCATGGCAATTTTTCCGCAATGCAATCAAGGCATCCTCCGCCTGCTTGTTGCGGCGCCCCCCTTCCCGGCTGAAGGGCATAGTCACAAAAGCAATCACCAGCGCACCGGACTCAGCAGCCAACTCTGCAAGCACTGGGGCGGCGCCGCTGCCGGTCCCTCCCCCCAGCCCAGCCAGAACAAACAGGAGGTCGACGCCCTCGACCGTCTTGCGCATCAAATCCCGATCCTCTTCGGCGGCCTTGCGTCCCACATCGGCCTCGCCACCTGTACTGAGTCCCCGGGTAACCCCCCGTCCGAGCAGGATCTTCTCACTAATCGGAGACATCGCTATGGATTGGCCGTCCGTGTTCATGACCGCCATGTTCACCGAGTCCAGATTATCGAGTTTGAGCCGGTCGACTGCATTGGTGCCGGCACCTCCAACCCCAATGATCTTAATACGCGTGTGGTTATCCTCCCAGCTGGATGCAATCATGGCTCGACCTAATTTCGGGTTGAAAAAAGTTCCATCACCCGCCGTGCCCAGCCTTTGGAGCGCCGCCTAGGCAAGTTATCTTCTTCGGATTGTTGGCCGTAATAGCCATAATAAAGCAGGCCCAGAGAGCAGGCGTATTCCGGCTCGCGCAACTCCTTTTCGGTGACCCAGGCAGGACTGCCACCCAAGCGGGCTGGCACACCCATGGTATCCTCGGCGAGTTGATCAATTCCCGGCAACCGCGAACTGCCACCGGTCAAAATCACTCCCCCGGGCAAGTTCTGCGTATTCAATACACTGCCGAGTCGATTTTTGAGGATCATGAAAAGCTCTTCCATCCGTGAATGGGCGATTTTATAAATTGAGACACGGGGAATCGGACGGTCCCCGATAGTCAGGTCACCATGCAAAAGTACCGAGTCATCCTTGTCCGACTTGTCGATGATGGCCTTCGCATAACGCAGCTTGACACTTTCACCCATTTTCGGACTGATCCGGAGCCCCAAGCTCAGGTCATTCGTCAGGTGGTCGCCACCGACGGGAATCACCCCGGTTCGCACCACCCGCCCTTCGCGATAAAGCGCGTAGTCGGTAGTCCCTGAGCCGATATCGACTACTAGAACACCCTGCTTCTTTTCCGTTTCGGTAGTCAAAATACTGCCCGAAGCAATCGAAGACACAATCATGTCATCCACATCCAGACCAAAGCCATTGATCACATGAATGTGATTGGAGACAGCCCGCTCATTCGCATGCACATGCCAGTATAAGGCTTCCAATTTACTGCCGATCTGCCCAATTGGCCGGTGCACCAATTGACCGTCCACCCGGTAGGCGCTGCGCATGTGGTGGACATAAATACGCCCAGCCGGCAAAGCCTTGCTCTTGGCGTTCTCACAGGCCCGGCGAACATCCTCCGCCGACACGACATTGTCCGGTGAATTCACCGAAGTGACTCCATGCGAACTCATGCCAACCAGAGAAGGCCCGGATTTGGAAAGGTAGACGTGCTCAATCTGAGAGCCCGCGCTTTTCTCAGCACTGAGAATCGCTGCGTGGGTACAATCACTGACCGCTGAAAGGTCTTCAATCTCACCCTTTCGCATACCGACCGATGTGGACTGCCCCATGCCAATAATGTTCAAACCATGACCTGGGACGACTTCGCCCACGAGCACCACAACCTTGGAGGTTCCAATCTCGACGCCTGCAATAATTTTTGTGCTACCCATGGTTCTGTGCTTCAGTATTGAACAACGGCTTCATTGCGAAATGAAAGGTCTATACGGCTGGGACGCCCCATCTGGCGCTCGTCCGACAGGTTCAGTATGCGCTGCAACCGGCCCAGCTGCTCATCGTACTGCCCGGGCGCAAAAACAATCCGCCCGCCGGATCGGTCCACGACTTCAATCAACCTCAGCGGGCGCTCAGCTGAAGCCTCATAGCTGGCCAGCGATACCACAGCCCAATTCCGGTAGAGTCCGGGCATGGTGTCACGGGCCTTATCCAGCAAGGCAGCAACAGGACCAATGTCGTTCAGGGGCAGGTATCGGCGTCCGTCATGGCGCAGGCGCACCCCGGTAACACCTGGCAAACGCTGCAAAGTATTCTTTGGGTAGCCATCACCTTCATACACAGTACCATCGCGGGCGATCAAAACTGTCTTCGGCTGATTGTTCTCAGTCCGGACCCGGGCACGTAACACTGGTTCACGCTCACTCAATTCGACTTTAAGAGTATGCGGAAAACGCAGTGTGACATGTGCTTCGATAATCTGGCCATGATGTTCAAGGCGCTCCTTCAACTGATGCACGTCGATCCGGGCCATACTGCTGGATGCGACTTCGGGAAAGTTCCGGTAGAACCAATCCCGCTGCAAAACCCCGTTACTCTCCCAATCCAGCTGCTCCACCCGATGTCCTGCATCTGCTGAACGCACGACAGGCTCGTCCAACTGCTGAATCCAATAGTAGCCACCAAGGCCGACCACACAGAAAGCCAACAGCACCAGACAGGCACCGGTCGCTCTAAACAGTAGAGCCCAGCGGCGCTCACGTGCCGCATCCGTATCCTTGAAACGACGGTTGTTCGTTTGAAGATCGCGCCAACTGCGGGCATTGGATGGGTTTCGGCTGTTCCTTTTCATGGCATTTGTGGGTGAATTTGACGACTTTTCCAGCGGCCTACAGCAGGTGAAACCATGGCATCGACCAAGGCTTCGAAAGAGTAGCCACAAACCTGCGCACTTTTCGGCAACAGGCTGGTCGGCGTCATCCCCGGAAGCGTGTTGATTTCAAGAAAATAGGGATTGCCGGTGGAATCCAGAAAAAAATCTACACGGGCAAAATCACGACAACCACAGGCGGCAAAGATAGCTTCAGCCCAGACTCGAAGACGCTGAGCCAGGGCATCGGGAATTTCTGCCGGGAAACGGTAATGGGTGGAGCCGGGTTGGTATTTGTGCGCGTAATCGTAGACGCCCCCTGCGGGAAATATCTCAACGATACCCTGCGCCTTGCCCGCCAGCACGCCAACAGTCAAGTCATGCCCATAGAGACGGGGTTCCACCATCCAGTCACCGTCAACAAGCCGGCCAATACAATCGATCAGGGCCTCCCTTCCTGATATAGTTAAAAGGCCTACACTGCTGCCCTCATGAACCGGCTTTACGACCCATTCCTTATGCCCCAGCAACACCTCATCCAAGCCCTGCATGCTGTTAGCATTGCCGGTGGCTTCCGGCAATACGGGAACACCGACCTTCGCCGCAGTCCGTTTCGAGGCAACTTTATCCATGCAAAGTTCGCTGGAACGGGCGTCCGAACCAACGTAGACAAAACCCTCGCTTTCAAGCAAGTCCTGCAACTGTCCATCCTCTCCAAACTGTCCGTGCAGCATGGGTACGATGATCTGCGACTCCGAATCAAGGCCCTCAGGCAAGGCTTCCGCATCCAAAACGAGCAAGCGTGAAGGATGACGCGCCGCCAGTTGTTCATAAACGGAACGTCCACTTACAAGGGATACCTCCCGCTCACGCGAGCAGCCACCACTCAGGACAACCCATTCTGGACAGCTAGACTTCATCGCACGGATGCCTCCTTCTTTTCGGTCAGACGCACACGCTCCTCCCAATCGGATTCCAACTCGCGCACCAATTGTTTTGCCGCGTTAGACCGGCCCAGTGCCCGCAGGTTCTCACGCATTCGGGTCAGTAGCCAGTCATTGAACAACAAGTCCATAACCTCGCGATACAAGGTTTTCATGCGCTCCTGGGGTACCCGTACGCAACCGCCACGACGTTCGAGGTCCTGGGCATTGGCCTCCTGGTGTTCATCGGCGGCAAAGGGGTAAGGCACTTGAATGGAGGGACACAAACAGGTAATGAGCTCCGCAATCGTTCCAGCACCAGAGCGGCAGACCACCAGGTCCGCCAGCGAATACAAATCTGCCATGTTGTCAGCAAAAGGAATCCAATGCACCTGCACAGGCGTATCACTATCGGATTTAAGGTGTTCGACCCGTTCTTTTCCTTTACCAGGCCCAGCGATGCAGAAGGTGTGAATGCCGTCTGCCGCCAGCATTTTGACATAGCGTTCCACCCACTGGTTCAGTGCCAATGCGCCCTGACTGCCACCCACAAGAATCAGCACCTTATCGTGCCGGGGAATGTTGTAGCGGCGACGAATTTCATCTTTCGGCACGTGCTGTATCTCATTGCGCAGAGGCATGCCCAGGTGGCGTATTGCGCCTGGGCGCAGGCCCAGCAGTCGAACGCCGTCCGGCAGGTAAACGTGATCGGCCAAGCGCGCAAAGTATCGCACGGTCCGGCCGGGAATGCGATTAGCTTCATGGAGGTAAATAGGGATGCGCAGCAGGCGCCCGAGAATAAGGAAGGGCACACAGAGGAAGCCGCCAAAAGCGACCACCGCATCCGGCCGCTGTCTGAGCAGTCGAAAGCTGGATCCAAAGGACTGAAACAACTGAAAGATAAACTTCGCCAGTGCCGTTGGCTTGAGACCGAAGGCAGCCCCTGGCACGGAGACAAATTCGAACTGTTTGTAGCGGCGCTGAAAATACGTATCAATAGGCTTGCGGCTAATTACCAGACGAGGGCTGTGACCTCGCTCCAGCAAACGCTCGGCGATGGCGACCCCAGGTGTCAGGTGTCCACCCGTTCCGCCACATATGATGAGTACCTCTGCCATGGCTCAGCCCTTAACTTCCCTGGCTCTTATCGACTTGGTACCCGTCCAGTGAAAACAACCATTCACGACCAGGCCCAATAGCAGTGCTGTCGCAACCAGATTGGATCCACCGTAGCTGATGAGAGGCAGTGACATACCCTTGGTAGGCAACACCCCAGTAGCCACACCCATGTTGATCAATGCCTGATATGAGACGAACAACAGGGCACCGCCACACAACAAATACTGATAAAGGTTGGGAGCCTTTTCCAACTGGCGCCAACCAAAGATAAATAACAGGGCAAATGCGAGCAAGACCAGCGCCGTCATGACAAAGCCCAGCTCTTCACCGATAATGGGAAAAATGAAATCCGTGTGCGCCTCCGGCAAAAATGCGATCTGTTGGCGACCGTTGCCCAAGCCCACCCCGGCGACACCACCGGCACCAAAACCGAGCATACCCTGCCAAAGCTGATAAGCCCCCTCGC
>JBJHBN010000151.1:0-6107 GCA_050485505.1 Opitutales bacterium
CAACTGCAGGGATACCTTTCTCAAAATGCTGCGTGCCTCAGGTCGCCAAATGGAAAAGCGCGACCTCACAAGCAACATCAACTTTTTCATGAATGTCCCAGTCACTCCCGAGGGCAAACTGACTTTCGAGGACGGCATTTCCGACGCAGGTAAATACGTCGAAATGCGAGCGGAAATGGATGTGCTTTGTCTGATCTCCAACTGCCCTCAACTCAACAATCCTTGTAACGCCTACAACCCCACACCCGTCCGGCTGCTGATCTGGGACGCCCCGGCCAGCGCCTGATTTCTCTTTCCATCAATCGATTCCATGTTTGCCAAAGTACTCATAGCCAACCGCGGCGAAATCGCCTGCCGCATCCTCCGCACCCTCCGCGAAATGAAGGTTGCTTCGGTCGTCGTACACTCCGAAGTGGATGCCTACACCCGAGCCGTGCTGGAGGCGGATGAAGCGATTTGCATTGGATCCGCTTCCCCCGCAGAGAGCTACCTGAACACAACGGCCGTGCTCGAAGCCGCCCGGCGCTGTGGCGCCGAGGCCATTCATCCGGGCTACGGGTTTCTCAGCGAAAACTCCGACTTCGCTGAGGCCTGCGAAAACGCGGGCATCGCATTCATAGGTCCGACATCCGAACACATGCGTGCTTTCGGATTAAAACACACCGCCCGTGCCCTTGCCGAGCGCAGCGGTGTTCCCTTGCTACCGGGCAGCGGCTTGCTCGCGGACCTTGCACATGGCATCAGAGAAGCGGATCGGATCGGGTTCCCGGTTATGTTGAAAAGCACCGCAGGTGGTGGCGGCATCGGGATGCGGCTCTGCAAGGATCGCACCGAACTTGAACAGGCGTTTCCATTGGTTCAGCGGTTAGGGCAAAATAATTTCAGTGACGCAGGTATCTTTCTCGAAAAGTTTGTCGCTTCGGCTCGCCACATCGAAGTGCAGATATTCGGGGATGGCAAGGGCAAGGTAATCGCTCTCGGCGAGCGCGATTGCTCGCTCCAGCGCCGCAATCAGAAAGTGATCGAAGAAACCCCAGCGCCAAACATTTCGAACAAGCTGCGCACCGAACTCTGCCAGGCCGCGATCCGCCTGGGTGAAACCGCCGGGTATCGCTCCGCAGGCACCGTCGAATTCATCTTCGACACCGAAAGCAGCCAATTCTACTTTCTCGAAGTAAACACCCGTCTCCAAGTCGAACACGGCGTGACCGAAGCCGTAACCGGTGTGGACCTGGTCGAATGGATGATCCGGCTAGCCGCAGGTGACGACTCCCCGATCACCAACTACCGACACCAACCGCAAGGACACGCCATTCAGGCCCGAATCTATGCAGAAGATCCTCAAAACGATTTTCAACCGTGCTCGGGCCTCATTACCAACTGGGAACGGCCCAAAGGCCTCCGCTGCGACGACTGGATAGAAGCCGGGCTGGAAGTGTCCCCCTACTACGACCCACTGCTTGCCAAAGTAATCACTCACAATGAGAACCGCGCAAGCGCGATCGCCTCGATGCGGAAGGCATTCGGCAAAATGCGTATCGACGGGATCACCACAAACATTGACTATCTTGGTCAAATTTTCGCTGATCCCACTGTCACGAAAGGTCAGGCAACGACCCGGTTTCTGTCCGGCTTCAATTTCAACCCGCGCAGCGTCGAGGTACTGAGCTCTGGCACTCAGACTTCGATCCAGGACTACCCCGGTCGGCTCGGCTATTGGAACATCGGAGTGCCCCCGTCGGGACCCATGGATAGTTTTTCGCTTCGCCTCGGCAACCGCCTGCTCGGAAACCCAGAAGGAACAGCCGCACTTGAAATAACCCTTGCCGGACCGACATTGCGCTTTCACCGCAGTACCCGAGTCTGTGTCACCGGCGCACCTATTGAGCTCTTACTCGACGGGCGGCCAGCACCCTTCGGACAGGTTTTCACCGTTCCGGCGGGCGCTACTCTCGAGGCAGGAAACCTGCTCTCCGGTGGCTGTCGGGCCTACCTCTGCGTGGCTGGTGGTTTCGATGTGCCCGACTACCTCGGTAGCAAGTCGACGTTTACCCTCGGCCAGTTTGGCGGCCATGCCGGACGCAATCTTCGCACTGGCGACCTGCTCAAGCTTCAGGCGGACGAAACGCCTATCGATGAGGCCTACGACACGACAGAAGGCATTGAATTCGACTACCCGAATGAGTGGGAAATCGGCGTGCTCTACGGTCCACATGGTGCCCCGGATTTCTTCACTGAGGATGATATTCGAAACTTTTTCAATGCCACCTGGGAAGTTCACTACAACTCCGCCCGAACCGGTGTTCGCCTAATTGGGCCCAAGCCAACCTGGGCCCGCAAAGATGGCGGTGAAGCCGGCTTGCATCCATCCAACATCCACGACAACGCCTACGCCATCGGCACCATCGATTTCACCGGCGACATGCCGGTCATCCTGGGACCCGACGGCCCGAGTCTCGGTGGATTTGTCTGCCCTGCCACAATTGTAGCTGGCGAGCGCTGGAAGATGGGTCAACTGCGACCTGGCAACAAGTTGCGTTTTCGTCTACTAAACGCCGGCCAGGCCAGCGTGCTCGAATCCGAACAGGAAAACGCTCTGGACGAGCGTCGATTGCCGCGTTCCTTGGAATCTCTGTTTCCCAAACGGATCCCATCCATCCCAGAGACCACGATCCTTCACCAAAATCCTGCCAATCCCCAGGCCAAGACACCTGAGGTGACCTATCGCCCATCCGGGGACCGGTATCTGTTAATCGAATACGGTCCAATGGTGCTCAATCTACGCCTGCGTTTCCGGGTCCATGCCCTGATGCAGTGGTTGAAGGCACAGAGCATTCCAGGAATCCTCGAGCTGACTCCGGGCATAAGGTCCTTGCAGGTTCATTACGATAACCACGTCATCCCACTCGGCTCTTTGGTTACTTTGCTGAGCGAAGCGGAGTCCCACCTGCCCCCGGTCGAGGCCATGGAAGCCCCGACCCGCATAGTTCACCTACCGCTTTCCTGGGACGACGCGTCGACCCAGCTGGCCATCCAAAAATACATGCAGATCGTGAGCAAGGATGCTCCCTGGTGCCCAAGCAATATAGAATTCATTCGGCGCATCAATGGTCTCGACAGCATCGAGCAAGTAAAGGAGATCGTCTTCAACGCCCGCTACCTAGTACTTGGTCTCGGCGATGTGTATCTCGGTGCCCCTGTCGCCGTGCCGCTCGATCCGCGCCATCGTCTGGTCACCACAAAATACAACCCCGCCCGCACCTGGACCCCGGAGAACGCCGTAGGCATCGGCGGCGCCTACCTATGCATCTACGGCATGGAAGGCCCCGGCGGTTACCAGTTTGTCGGCCGTACCCTGCAAATGTGGAACCGCTACCGCCAGACACCGGAATTTGAAGCGGGAAAACCCTGGCTATTAAGGTTTTTCGATCAAATACAATTCTATCCGGTATCTGCCGACGAGCTTACCCAGATCCGCAAGGATTTCATACATGGCCGTTACCCACTCAGAATCGAGCACTCAACCTTCAAGCTCAAGGATCACCAGGCCTTTATCGACAGCCATCAGGACAGCATTCGCGTCTTCAAGCAACAGCAACAAAGCGCCTTTGAAAAGGAGCGCGAAAGCTGGGCCGCCCGTGGCCAGGATATCGGAACCATGCAGGGCCAGGTCATGGAGCCCGAAGAAAGCCCTATCCCCAAGGGTTGTTCAGCCATTGAGTCACCCGTTCCCGGCAGCATCTGGAAACTGCTGGTTGAAGCAGGCGAAACCGTTGGAGCTGGTCAGCCCATCCTGATCGTCGAGTCCATGAAGACTGAGATTTCTATTCCCGCGCAGAAGTCCGGTACCATCGTGGAAATGCTGGTCCAGGAAGGTCAACCCATCACCGCCGGACAGCGCGTGGCACATATTCGCGGGTAGCGCATCAGCATTCTTCGGCGACGAGTCCCCAGACTGAAAGTCTGGGACTACGGTAGGTTTCAAAGACTGAACTTGCGCGCGAGTTCGCTCTCGCGCAGTTCGATGAAAGTGGGTCGACCGTCGGTATCGGAAAGGGGTTCTTCGCAACTTAGCAGCTGCTGTACCAGCAATTGAGGATTATCGATGCTGCGGAAACTGCGGGCGAGGCGGCGGGCGGCGAGGCGGGCGACGGTCTGCTGGACGGCTTTTTCGTCTTCGCGCTTCCAACCACGTTCCTCGAGAAGGTGGAGAAAATCGCGTAGGAAGGCTTCGCCCTCATCGGGTTCAAACCATTGAGGTACTTCCGTCAGGCGGAAAACATTGCGGCCGAAGGGCTCCACTTCGAACCCCCAGTTAGCGAAGCGTTTGCGATTGTCTTCCAGGGCGCGGACGCTCAGTGGATCCAACTCCATCATTACCGGCAGGAGCATTCGTTGACGTTTCACCTCACCTTCGGCAAGGCGTTTGAGAATCTTTTCATACTGGATGCGTTCACGGGCGGCCCGTGGGTGCAGGAGGATGAGCCCGCCGGCCCGATCAAACAGCCAGTAACGGTTTTGCGCCACGCCTATGTAGCGCCAGCCTGGGTCGACTTTCTTGTCAGCAGGCTCCACTGGCTCTGGAGGAGCCGTTGGCGGCGCCAAGTCGACGCGTTCCGTTCGCTGAACCGGTGTGGTCGAAAAAGGCAGTGCGCCGCTGGCAGGAGCGGGACTTCGCGGCAGCGGGATCTGTGGCTTTGGAATTGAGGGCGCGGTGTTCTCCGGCGGCAAGGAGGGAACCGACTCCATGCGCCCAAGCCGGGCTTCGGAAGCTTTTCGCAGGGCTTGGATCACCGCTTCCATGGTGAAGCGTCGAATACTGCCTTCTTCGCGGAAGCGTACCTCCCGCTTGGCGGGGTGAACGTTCACATCAACGCCATCAGGCGGCATGGTCAGAAATAAAAAAGCGATAGGGTAACGCCCCTTGGGAATATAGGTGTGGTAACTCTCGATGAGGGCGTATTGCAGGGTTCGGCTGTCCACTGGCCGCAGGTTGACATAACAGACCAGATCGGCGCGGGTGGAGCGGGCCATACCGGGTTTACCGATCAGTCCACGCAGACGGAAAGGCCCCTCGCTGTGATCAATCGGCATGAGCTGACTTGCCATTTGTTTGCCGAAGATTTCACGCACCCGATGCAGCAGAGAAGGTGCGGGTGGACTCTGGAACAATACGCGGCCGTCTTCAATCAAAGTAAAGGCAACCTCTGGATGGGCCAGAGCCAGATAGCGGCAAATCTGGATAATGTGGGAAGCCTCTGTCCGGTCCGTCTTCAGAAACTTGCGCCGTGCTGGAACCGTGCTGAACAATTGAGCGACCTCCACCGATGTGCCCTGAGGCATTCCGCAGACGGTCGGTTCGCGCAGATTGCCGTTTACAACCTGAATTTCGGTGCCGTCCGTTTCCTCCCGGCTGCGGCTACGCAAGGTAAATCGGGATACACTGGCAATGGAGGGCAGAGCCTCCCCCCTGAAACCAAAACTGGAAATGCGCAGGATGTCTTCGGTTCGGTTGATTTTGCTCGTGGCATGCCGCTCCAGCGCCTGACGGGCATCGTCCGCAGTCATGCCGTAGCCATCGTCGGTTACCCGAATCAATGACTTCCCGCCCTGGCGAAACTCAATTTCGATGCGACCGGCCTCGGCGTCGAGGGCGTTTTCAACCAGTTCCTTAACAACAGCGACCGGACGTTCGACAACTTCACCGGCAGCAATCTGGTTGATTACCTTTTCGCTTAACTTGACGATCCGGCCCATGACCGACTCAGCGACGACGCGGTCCACTACGCTGCAAACGCGGCTGATCCTCTTCTCCTATCACTTCGCTATCCGGACGCTCCACCTGGACCAGTTCCGCCCAAAAACTGCCAACCGCGACGCTGCTTTCCATCCGCAGGGGATAGCGATAACGGTCGCGACTGAACCAAATCTTGATGCTGCCATCCCGTGACCGGCGAAAAACTCCACCCAGATCCTCGATCTCAGGCTCTACCACCCACGCCTCCTGGCGGCCTATGCGAAAACGGCGCTCATCGACACCAGTGACCTCAATCGAGGTAAGAAAAGGCTCCCGCCCATTGGTGGTCGGAATGACATAGGATCCGCCC
>JBJHBN010000152.1:0-6079 GCA_050485505.1 Opitutales bacterium
CGGCTATACAGAGGCGGAGTTGCTTGGTTTGACGATTGCTGACCTGCACTTGGCGGAGGATTTGGCTGCTTTGGAGGCCAATGTGAGCGCTGTAACGGAGGGTATTGATGAGGCGGGTATCTGGCGGCATGTGTGCAAGGATGGCAGCATTCGACATGTCGAGATCGTATCCGAAGTCATTGACTACCAAGGGCGGAAATCTGAGCTGGTGGTTGCTATTGACCGCACGTTCCAGGTAGAGGCGCATAAACGCCTGCAGGCTCAGCAGTCGCTGCTGCAAGTGGCTTCCAGGCTTGGCCGCATCGGAGCCTGGACTGTTGATTTGCCGGAGGTTGTCCACATGTGGACGGATGAAGCGCGGGAGATTCACGGAGTTGGTCCTGATTTTCAACCGGATTTGGAGACGCTGATTGAATTCTATGTGCCTGAGCAACGTGAAAAAGTGCGCAGGGTTTTCACCGCAGTGGGGGAAACGGGCGAGGCCTTCGAGGAGGAGTTTCAGATGCGGCGACCCGATGGTAAATTGATCTGGGTGCGGGTCATTGCAGATGCATTGAAAAATGCCAGCGGAGAGGTTGTTCGTATCAATGGTGCTATTCAGGATATCACCAAGCGGCGTCAGGAGCGCGTGCAGTTAAAGCTGTTGGCCGAGGCTCTGAATTCCGCGGCTGACCCGGTGATGATGACGAATATCAAAGGAGAAATCATTTGGATAAACCGCGCTTTTACCGAACTGACGGGTTATACGGAGGCGGAATCTTTGGGCCGTACTCCCATCCAATTACTCGATGCCGGTGAGCACGATGAGGCCTTTCATCAGAAGGTGTGGGATCATATTCGGGCGGGCAAAATCTGGCAGGGTGAATTCATCAATCGACGTAAAGATGGAACCCTCTATCCAGAGTTCAATACCATCACTCCGATCCGGGACGAGGATGGTGCCATTCGTCATTTTTTTGCTATTAAACGCGACCTTACAGCAGACAAGCGTCGCGAAGAGTTTGAACTGCGGGCGCAGCGAATGCAGAGTATTGGGACTTTGGCTGGTGGCATTGCCCATGACTTGAACAATCTGATGGCTCCGATCATGATGGGCACCGGATTGTTGAAAGAGTTGAGCCCGAATCCGCAGGCGGCTCAGATTCTGGGTGAGATCGAACGCAATACCCGCCGCTCTGCGGATCTGGTGAAGCAGGTCCTCACCTTCGCGAGGGGTACCTCCGGAGCGCGCAACAAAGTCTCGCTTCAAGTTCTGGTCCAGGATCTTCAATTGGTCATTGCCAGCACCTTCCCCAAAGACATTGAGTTTGTCGTGGAGGGCTTGGAAGACATTCCTGAGATCACCGGTGATGCGACTCAGATTCACCAAGTGTTAATCAATCTGTGTGTCAATGCGAGGGATGCGATGCGACAGGGTGGTGAGCTGACAATGCGTTTCTCGCTACGCAGTGTGGATGCTCTCTATGTCGCCGGTAATCCGGAGGCGAAAGAGGGCGAGTATGTTCGGATTGATGTCTGCGACACAGGCGAGGGGATGTCGCCGGTCGTTAAGGCGCGGCTTTTCGAGCCGTTTTACACAACCAAGGCCTTTGGTGAAGGTACGGGGCTTGGTCTTTCGACCGCGATAGGAATCGTTCGCAGTCATGACGGTTTTATTACAGTCTACAGCGAGCCCGGGAATGGGTCAGAGTTTCAAGTGTATTTACCGCTTTTTGTCGACTCAGATGAGGCGACCGCAGATGCGGAGGCTGTGGCCACCGAGGAGGCTTTTGTGCGTGGCAGTGGTCAATGCATTTTGGTGGTTGACGATGAAGAGGGTATACTGAATACCACCGCTATGACTTTGGAGGCCTTTGGCTACAAAGTGGTGACGGCCGCAGATGGAATCGAAGCCTTGGCTTTGTATGCGAAATCGATGAGTTCCATCGACCTTATCATTACTGATTTGATGATGCCCAATATGGACGGGCCTACTCTGATAGCAGCCATCCAGCGCATCGATCCGGAATTACCGATCATCGCAGCCAGCGGTTTGGAAGCGAATGGACGCTATTTGAAAGCAACCCAACTGGGTATTCGCAACTTTGTTAGCAAGCCCTGTTCGACCAAGGAACTCCTCAGCCTGGTGGCGCGGGTTTTGAATTTGTAGGGGCTGCTTCCCATCGATTTCCAGGCACCACCAGCTTGTCAGATCCAGCGCGTCTGATCCGCTTGTGAGCGGGGATCTGTCAGGCCTATGACGCCATAGGCTTTGGGCGTCAGTACCCGGCCTTGGGGGGTGCGTTGGATGTAGCCTTCCTGAATAAGGAAAGGTTCATGAACTTCTTCCAGAGTGTGCTGTTCTTCACCCACGGCGACCGCAATGGTGCTGAGGCCAACGGGACCGCCACGGTAGTTTTCGGCGACGATGCGCAGAATGCGTTTGTCCATCTCATCAAGACCGTTGGCGTCGATGGCGAGTAGTTCCAGCGCATCGGCGGCGACTTTTTTGTTGATGCGGCCGTCGGCACGCTGCTCCGCGTAGTCGCGGACAAAAAGGATCAAGTTGTTGGCGATGCGCGGGGTGCCGCGAGCGCGACCTGCAATCTCGCGGGCACCGCTGAGGTCGATGTCGACGCTCAACAGTTTGCAGCTACGCTGTATAATGGATACAAGGTCCTCGCGCTGATAGTAATCGAGGCGGGTTTGCAGGGTGAATCGACTGCGCAGGGGCGCGGTCAGCAACCCGGTGCGGGTCGTTGCGCCGACCAAGGTGAACCGTTGGATTTCAAGTCGAACGCTACGTGCGTTGGGGCCCTGGTCGAGCAGGATATCGATATGGAAATCCTCCATCGCGCTGTAGAGGTATTCCTCAACCGTTTTCGGAATTCGGTGGATCTCATCGATAAATAGAATATCGCCCCGCTCCAGGTTGGTCAGCATGCCGGCGAGGTCTCCCGGTCTCTCGATCACGGGGCCAGAGGTGACCCGCACATTGGTTTGCATGGCATTGCCAAGGATGTGCGCCAGAGTCGTCTTGCCGAGACCAGGAGGGCCGCTGAGCAATACGTGGTTGAGCACGTCCCCGCGCTTGCGCGCGGCTCCGGTCATGACCTGCAGCCGTTCAATCGTGCGCGGTTGTCCGGTGAAGTCGCGGAAATCCAGAGGCCGCAGCTGGGCATCGACCTTATCATCGCGGTGCAAGGCTTCCTGTAGGTATTCGTTGCCGGTGTTTTCCATCGCAGGTTCAGCTGAGGGTTCCCTTATTCCAACAAATCACTGGGCAGTGCGGAATCGGGTAGGCGCTCGATCCGGGCACCCAGGCCACGCAGTTTTTCTTCCAGCTTCTCGTAGCCGCGGTCAAGGTGGTAAATCCGCTGAACCCATGTTTCGCCCTCGGCTGCGAGGCCTGCCAACACGAGGGCCGCGCTGGCACGCAGGTCGGAGGCCATGACTGGAGCGCCTGAAAGGCGCCGGCTGCCGTTGACCACCGCGCTGGGGCCTTCCATCGAAATCTGGGCGCCCATGCGCAGCAACTCCGGAACGTGCATGAATCGATTGGGGTAGATACGCTCGGTCAAAATACTCAGCCCGGGTGTCAGTGTCATCACCGCCAGCATCTGCGCCTGCAGGTCGGTAGGAAAGCCCGGGTGGGGCAATGTGATGACTTCTACGGGTTTGCGGTCAGGTGCCGGGTGAACCGTAATCATGCGTTTATCCGGTTCAATGGTGCAAGGCATCCGGGCCTCTTCCATCTTCGCCAGCAGGGCGCGGATATGACCTGGAACAACGCCCTCAACGGTGACCTCGCTGTGGGTGATCACCGCGGCCAGCATGAGAGTCCCTGCCTCAATACGGTCCGGTGGCACGGAGTGTTTGCAGCCATGCAGGCGATCGACGCCTTCGATTTTTAAATAGTGACTGCCAATGCCCTTGATCCGCGCGCCCATGCGCTCAAGCATGTGGCAGAGATCGACGATCTCGGGTTCACAGGCTGCGCTTTCAATGCGGGTTATTCCCGGTGCCAGCACGGCCGCCATGATCATGTTTGCAGTTCCCGTGACTGTTGAGCCCTGGCGTCCGCCGAGATAAAGGTAGTTGCCCTTGAGCCCACTGGCATCGACATGGACGTAGCCCTTGCTGACTTCAACCTTTGCGCCCAGCTGTTCGACACCTTTTAGGTGCAGGTCAATCGGACGGGGCCCAATCACGCAACCTCCGGGTAGAGAAATATGCGCTTCCCGCAGGCGCCCCACCAGAGGGCCCAGCAGGCAGATCGATGCGCGCATTTTGCGGACCAGCTCGTAAGGGGCTGTGGAGTCGATGGACTTGGCTTCGATACGCCAGGTATGCGGGTCAAGCTGCTCGACGCTGGCGCCCATGTAGCGAAGAATTTCCGCCATGAACCGGACATCGGACAGGTCCGGAACGTTTTCAATGGTGCAGGCTTGGTCAGTGAGCAGGGTTGCGGCCAGAATGGGTAGGGCAGCATTTTTGGCGCCGCTGACCCTTACGGTTCCGGAGAGCGGCTGGCCTCCTTGAATTCGAATGACATCCATGGATCAGGAAGGATTTTCCGGGTTGGATTGGCCGCGATTACGGCGGTTTCGGCGCCTCCGAGGGGGCCGGCTGGTTGAGGCGTCCGGGCTCTTGTTGTCCTTGTTCTCCGGCTTTCCGGCGTTCTGCGCAGCGTTTTCTCTGCCTGAACGGGAGCGTTTGCGTGGCCGGCTGCGGTTGTTGGAGTTGTCGCCGGACTGCTGTTCACCCTGCGGCGTTCCACCGCCGCCACCGTTGTTCGGGCTGTTTTCGCCTTTTGACTTGCGGCGGCGGCGTTTGCGCTGCCCGGAGCCTTGGCCTTTTTCGGCTTGGTTAGCCTGGGGCTTGGCAGGGTTTGCCTTGCCGTCCTTGCCACGCCGACGATTATTGTTGTTGGGCCCTTGGTCTCCGCGTTTGCCTCGGTCTGCCTTTTTGCTTTTGGGTTTTGAGGATTTGAACCATTGGCTGAGTTTGCGCTTGAAGCGCTCAAGTGCGCGCTTGATTCGGCTTCCAAGCGGCGGACGGTTTTCGCGGTCGGCTTGCTTGAATTCCTTTTCCATCTGGCGGATGTCCACGGGCTCGATCTTGGTCTCAGGCACCTTCGGAACCTTGGTTTTGGCGCCGCTTGAGCGCTGCGCGCTATTGGGAGTGTATTCGACCGGTTGCAGGGAGTGCGGAGCGATCGGGCTCATACGGACGGAGCCGTCCGCATGGCGGGATTGGTAGTTCTCTAGGTTTTCGAATTCAGGCATGGCGCAAAGAGGGTCGGTTCTTCTTGATCTAGGGTCCAATTCAGGAGCGCAGCAAGGATATTTATGATTGCCTTGGAATTGGCGAGGCCGTAACTGGTGATCATGGATAAGCTTGAGGAGATCTTTCGCCTGCAAAATGCACTCAACGAACGCATTGGTGTTCGCCTTAACGACCTTTCGGAGGAGGAGAAAACCAAGTGGGTGCTGAATTACAGTCGTGCGATGCAGCAGGAAATGGCTGAGTTGATCGATTCCGTCCCTTGGAAGTGGTGGGCGAAGTATCAGCAGTTCGACGAGCAGAATGCCAAGGTTGAAGTGGTGGACCTGTTCCATTTTCTAGTCTCTCTGGCCCAGGTATTGGGTATGACGCCGGACGATGTTTACCAGGCCTATCTTAAGAAGAACGAAGTGAACCACAAGCGGCAGGAGTCCGGCTACGCGAGTAAAGACGAGGCGGACAGCCGTCACATTTAAGGAGAGACCGATGTTCCAGCCTCCGTTGCACGAATCCGTAGTCCTGCTCGAGCAACACTCCAGCGGCATCATTGCCGTCAATAAGCCTTCGGGCATTCGGTCGCACCCGAACCGGAAGCATGCGGATGAGGGGGCTCTTTTGCAGGTGCCCTACGACTACGATCTGGAGTGCTTCTCCGGCGAGGGGCAGCGCTGGTATTTGTGCAACCGCTTGGATGCACCGACCTCGGGCGTTCTGGTCCTTGTCGAGAACCCAGACCTCGCAGCAGTGGTGAAAAAGTGCTTTCAGGACCGCAAGGTTGATAAGTTGTACCGGGCCTTGCTGCGCGGCCGCGTGC
>JBJHBN010000153.1:0-4654 GCA_050485505.1 Opitutales bacterium
GTCTATTCGGGCAATCGGATACATTACAACTGGACTGGGAAAGCATGCACGAGTCCTTGTCTGAGGCTGACGGCTGGCCTAGAGTCCCATATACACATGGCTATCCGAAGTGCGGTGAGATCTTCTCCTCGCAGAATCTCTTCCAGAACCTCCTGTCGCAGTTGCGCGAATTGTCGGTCCTTTGCGCCCGGCGGAACTGGAGATCAGCAGATGCTGAGATTGGCAGGATGCTGATCGGTTCGGCAAGGGGGAGCACACCGATAGGATCGGCCCGGCAGGAGATTCAGCAAATGGCTCCAATCGGGACGCTCCGCCCCGTCGGTACTCGTGTCCCCGCTAAATTTCTGGATACATCGTTACCCGTTGACCGATGCATTCATGCTGCGGCACCGCATCAACACAATCCCATGAAGCAGGTTGTTTCGGAGTTGTTGGAAGTCTACAATGACTTGGCGGCGATGTCTTCCAAGAGGAACTACGAGACGTCTGAGATCGGAGATAGACTTTTCAGACTACTGACCTGGCTAGGAGGATACTTTCCGGAAGAGTTGATGCCGCGCCTCCGAAAGATTGCCAGAGAGAATCCCAATAGTGAGAATCTGACAGCACTCGGACGATGTGGAAGATCGCCGGAAGACGCGGCACTCCTGCTCAAGCTCCTGGTGGCTGATAAACTATACTATAGGGCTGAAGGGAAAGGTACAGCGAACTACCTGAAATGCTTTATATACCTTGCCTTTCAACATGAAGGGGTTCTCCAAGGCTGCGACAGAGACCAGGTTCGGGTTCTCTTCGAGCATGCTATCTACATCCTTGAAAATGAGACCGAATCTGGAAACTTCAAGATCTCATTCGTCAACGCCCTGCGAACAATCGCGCTAGCTCTGCGTTACCGCCAGCATGTTACGAGTGGCCCTCAGTTTCTGCTATGTGAGGCGAATGAACTCCCGCGGATCAAGAATCGCGGAACAGGGTTGTTCGGCAACTCGGAGGTTGAACTGGCGCAGCGAGCCATGGATGCGCTCGACGCGGCCCTCATTGCATTAGAAAGCAAAGCCAGGCTAAACCGCAGGAGGGATGGTGCGTATAGAGCAGCGGATGATCGCAAGATGAAGCTGGCAATCCGCGTCAAGGAATGGCTGGAATGGAAGGCACCCACAGACATCTGGATAGGCGGGCTTGACGATGATGATGACGGCGACTGAGTTCGCAGAAGAGGGTGTCGAGCGTTGCCGCCGTTGACCGCGCTTATCGTCATGCCTTTAGTAAGTCCGCATTCTCAAGATGTCAAAGATCCAACGACTTGGCTGGGTGATCCCTCAAAACCGACGCGCTCTGGATATACTGCCTCAGCGTCGCAACGCTGCGGTGGCCGGTGGCCTTCATGATGGCATGCTCAGGCACGTTTGCTTTTGCGCACGCACTGACCAGACCAGATCGGAGTGAATGGCCAGAATATTGGCGTGAATCCAGGCCGAGCGATGCGGTCCTTCGCTTGATGATCAGCGAGATCCCGAATGCAGAAAGACGTTGATTACGAATGGTTCCCCACCGGGAAAAAGATCGGAACAACGGGCCTTCAGAGATTCCGGCAGCGTGAATCCAGGCACGGATCGCGAGCACCGGACAAGTTGCTGATTGGCGGCCAACCGGGACGCCGATCTCACGGCCAGCACCATGCTGATCCGTCTTCGACCTGCGGAGCAGAAACTTGATACCCTCACCTTCTTCTACGACCATGTCTTGGACGTTCAACGAGACGATCTCGGATCTCCGCATCCCGCTGGTGAAACCGACCAACAGAATGGCTTTATCCCTTCGGCCAATGAGGTCGTCTCCACAGGACTCCACCAACATCCGAAGATCGCTCAAGGCAAGTGCCCTTTTCTTGACAGGTGGAGCCCCATGCTCTCGTGCGATACCCTGCCAGACCGTCCGGACTCGTGCATCTTTACAAGGGCTTGGCATGCCTGCCAGTTCGTGCACCTGACTGATGGCAACCTTGCGGCGAGCCAGGGTGCTGGTTCGCAGGCTCTGTGCTCGATCAGCCAGATAGGAAGCGACCGTCTCCGGAGAAGCTGGCAAAGAATCCGCCGAGCGTGCTTTGCACCATACTGAGAAATCAGTCCAGTCGGCACGGTATCCCCGCCGGGTGTTCGCACTGAGAGCGCTCTCGGCGTAGTGTGACACTCGTTCAAGATGTTCCTGGAGCGACGTTGGCTCGGGTGTTCTCACAGCGGGTAGCTGATCATCCATGGCGTTTGCTCCTTTGGGTCAAGTTTCGATAACTTACCATTATCGCAACTCATTATTCATCTGATGGTCTGCCGAGTCCCGGTGGTCCGGTTATTCCTCTACGGGCGTGTTCAAAATTGCCTTCAGCCAACTTTCTTCCTTCTGGTCCCTGAGGAGAATCCAGCGATTGCTTGTCTTGGCCATGAGCATGGAGTGGTAGGGGAGGCCCCTCACCCGAACAAGTATACGCGGAACTTCGAGGTGGGTTTCCAGAACGATCTTCGAGACCAATCTGGAAACCGCCGCACGAACACGTTGCCGTACATCTGGCTCATGGATCTTGGCGGATACCGCGGCCAGCATCTCCTGAACCTGAGTGATGTCTTGGGCGGCCAGTTGGGCCGTGGTGCGCTGCATCGTCAGCTGTTGCTGCCTCGCCTCAAGTCCCTCAATGCGCTGGTAGGCATCGTTGATCTTCTGCTTGATGTCTACACGTGCGCGTTCGTGCAGGTCCGGAAGCGCCTCTGTCCACGCATCGATCCGGGATCGGAGGCTGCTGATCTCACCAAGGACGGAATCGATCTCGTCGCCGATCTCCGCTGCGTGTGATTCCTCGCCGCCTTTCACGAGAGTGGGGTCGAGATACTGCACCAAAAGTGCCAGTATTCTCGCCTCCAGATCGTCACGGTTCCAGCTAACCCTGTTCGCGCATTTCTCGCCCTTCGACGTGAGGTGTAGCTTACACCGGTAGTACTTGTACAACCGCAGAGCATCTCCTGACCGCTTCAGGTTCCTACGTCGAGCATCGCGCAGGAGCATCTTTCCGTCGCAAGCACCGCAGTGGACCAATCCGCTGAAAAGATTCGGCACATCGTCACCAGCTCCCTGGTCGTTGAATACACGGTCATCCAGCTTCTTTTGAACATCGTACCAGATCTTGTCGGAGATGATTCTGGGGTAGTAATTCGGTATGGGTTCGCCGATGTATTCAAAGGCCTTGCGTCCTTTGTCGTCGAGAACGGCATACCCATCCTCATCAGTGACCTGTGCGCGAAAAGTATGCTCCCCAAGCACAGCTCTGTCCCTCAGAATTTGCTTGATGTAAGAGTCGTTCCAAGCCTCGGATCGCCCAAAAGGCGGGTGCTCATCAGGATGGTCTTGTAAGTGGTACAGAATCGACATCGCTCCCATCTTTTGGGCGAGCTTGAAAATCTGCTTCACCGTTTTCGAGTGCTTTGGTATCGGCTTGTATTTCTGGCCCCTTTCATCCCACGTGAGATAGGCTGGACAACGGTGCTTGCTTCTTATTCCTTTTGAAGCCATCTCCCTTTGCGTACGCCATGCAGAGGTTCGGAAACCTTGCTTCCTCTTGCTCTCACGGTGGGCGCGTTCGATCTCCCCCATCAAGCGCCAATACGTGCCGTCACCGGAGTTGAGGTTTCGTTCCGTAATCTCGTAGTCGCCATCGGTGACGGCGATCGTGATCCCGGCCTGAACAATTCGCAGGATCAACCGCTGAGCATCCGTAGGTTTCAGACGCGACAGTCGATCGAGGTTTTCGATCAGGAGAATATCCCCAGCCGCGACGGTTCGATCGGCTACCTTCTGGATGAACTGGGCAAGTCCACCACCATCTCGTAAGTGCGCCCCCGTGAAACCAGAAACCCCAGAAGCGAAGATTGTCTCCTGAACCTGCTCTTGGGCGACCTTGTTTCTGG
Organism: Opitutales bacterium; assembly: GCA_050485505.1. GTDB lineage: Bacteria > Verrucomicrobiota > Verrucomicrobiia > Opitutales > Oceanipulchritudinaceae > JAFIGG01. The sequence goes on from JBJHBN010000153.1 coordinate 3,954, forward strand.
ATACCCAGTCCGCGATCGCCTTGTGTTGTCTGGCACGAGAGTCTCCCTCTTCCTGGGGCTTACTCGAAAACCTGCCGTACGGCCATATTCGTGATGGTGTGCTCGATTTTTTGGTCTTCATGCCTGACCTCTCCGAGGAGAGAGCGTGACCCAAGGATCATATGTTTGCCAAGACCAATCAACATCATGATGTATCCGCCGTTGGCCAAGGTGAAGTATGAGGAGATGGGTCGCGTTTTCCGGGATTTCAAGATTCTGGGGCTTTCCCTCGCCCAGAACTGGCTGATCGGTCCGGTGCTGATGTTCGTGCTGGCGGTGGCGTTTCTGAACAATCACCCGGAACTGATGGTGGGGTTGATCATGGTAGGCATCGCCCGGTGTATTGCCATGGTGCTGGTTTGGAACCAGTTAGCCCGGGGCAGTAGCGAATACGCCGCGGGGCTTGTGGCGCTCAACAGCATCTTTCAGGTGCTGACTTATGGCTTGTTTGCCTGGGCGTTCATCACGGTTTTTCCTGCCTGGCTGGGGATTGACCTTTCACAGGTTCAGGGTCCCGGCGGGATGACCCTGGCGGATGTGACGATAGGTCAGATTTTCGGTAGCGTGATGATTTACTTGGGCATTCCCTTCACGGCGGGGATTTTGTCCCGGGTGATTTTACTGCCCGCCATGGGAAAGAAGTGGTATGAAGAGACCTTTAT
>JBJHBN010000153.1:4664-5111 GCA_050485505.1 Opitutales bacterium
GCTCGCGCTTCTTTTCACCATCGTCGTGATGTTCAGTTTCAAAGGTGAAAATATCATTCAATACCCCTGGAAAGTTTTTCTGGTTGCGGTGCCATTGACCATTTATTTTGTGGTGATGTTTTTGATCAGCTTTTTCATGGCACGGGCCGCCGGGGCTGATTATCAGCGATGCAGCACCCTGGCCTTCACGGCGTCTGGCAACAATTTTGAGCTGGCCATTGCCGTCGCCATCGCCGTCTTTGGCATCCAATCCGACGTCGCCTTTGCCACGGTGATTGGTCCACTGGTTGAGGTCCCCGCGCTAATCGGGCTGGTGCATGTCTCGTTGTGGTTTCAGCGGAAATTCTTTCCTGAGTAAGGAAAATGACATTTCAATGAATAGGTAATCCTGCTAATCTGGTTCTATAGAACAATGAGGTATTCCAAAGAATTTCACCATCCTCACCT
>JBJHBN010000153.1:5121-6072 GCA_050485505.1 Opitutales bacterium
GTGTGTTCGTTTAATGGTTTCTCAAGGGAGAGATACAAATCGGGTTCATGCTCTATGGCGTTTTCGTGTAATTCCCGGACATTCATTCCGTAATGCCGAAGAATTTCCCGCGCTTCATAGAGTGTAATTCTATCCACGTCAACTTCCACCTGTTGATTCAAGGGCCAATCCGGATCAGAATACAACTCATTTGAGATAAAGGAAACTCCAGCATATTCCATTTTGAAAAATTCCAACTCATCTCCAACCAATTCGGCGAATTCCGCTTGAGATGTAGAGGGAGATTTATTACCAAGTTCAGGTGAATCGGGAAACTCAAAAACAAAGTAGGTATGTTCGTGTGGGTAATACGTTTTTCTGGGGAGGCGGGCTCTCCTGGGCTCTTCTCTTAACGATTCATCCTCGTTAATCTCCTTTCTATACTGCCACTGATTTGTCTCAAGCAGTACAATGGAGTTCCTGCGAATTTCGTCACGTTTGTTTATGTAGTTTTCAAGGAACCAGGGAGAATCCATTAAATCCCACGCGACAAAGTGGTGACCAATTCCCTCGACGGCCTCAGTTTTCCTTACTGGTGGCTGGTACACAAAATTGGGAATCTGAGATTCAGTAACTTCAACTCCATTGGTGAATACTCGAACTTTTTGATTCTCAGCGTTTCTTTCATTTGGAATTGATGAAATCAAAAAAACAAAAACTACAGACAATAATTGGTTTTTCACGGGGAAATCTCCTATTCTTGATTAAAAATCTAACATTCCAGATTTCGAAATGGATGCGTTAGTAACATAAATATGACCGATGTTGCACGGTTGAGTTGGATTGAATCCAGACCCTGTAATAAAAACATTATAAGTAATGACGACTTCTGAAGTTACCGGGCCATACAACTTAACTCCCGGATCTCCTCCCAATGGATGATTCAAATAGTTGTACTCAAGTGGCCCGAGC
>JBJHBN010000154.1:0-6033 GCA_050485505.1 Opitutales bacterium
TTACTATCCCCCTCCAATGTATTCGTAATATTTTCTTCAGCCCCATCAATTGCATCAGAAGAATCCATTTGATCCCAAATAACTAAGCTCACCCCAACGACAGCAATGGTAACTGTTACAGTTACAGGAGCGCCAGCAAGATATGCAGCACCAGCAGCAACACCGCAAAGAAATCCACCTACGCTTTTCCAGCTAACTGATAAGCCATATGGATCGACATAACGAATGGGATAATTTCCTGCATACGCGTAAAGGTTTGGGCCTTCGGGTAGCATTTCTGGCATTTGCCCAGTTATAAACTCTAGCGGGTCCCGGCTCAACCACCGACCAAGCCCAGCATCATACGCTCGGAAAGGCGCGAGGTGGAGGCCAGTGGGTTGGTGGATGAAGTGGCCAGTGAAGCCGAAATCCAAGTCGAAGTTGCCGGAGAGGGTGTCGATTTCGCCCCAGGGGGAGTAATCGAAGCGGGCGATGAGGTCGCCCTGATCGTCGATGATCTCCCGCATGCTGCCGAGGTGGTCGCTGCGGTAGGTGTAGGTGCCGGATTCGGAACCTGTGACGATTTCCACGCCTTGCGGGAAGAAGCGTTTATCGACGGTACCGCCGTTGGTTCCAGAACGTTCTTCCGCAATCGCCATGCCATCCCAGAGGTAGAAGGATGAATGCAGAATTATAAATGATGAAGTTCCAGAATCCCATGTTTTTTCGGTGATGCCGACGCGGCGCCCGAGGCCGTCGTAGGTAAACTCGCTACGGGTCTGGCCTTCGACTTCGATGGCGATCAGGCGATTGGCGGCGTCCCAGTCGTAGGTGGTGACGCTGGTGGCCGATATCCGGGAAACCAGATTTCCGTTGAGGTCGTAGGTGAGGAGGACTTGGCCTTCGTCGGCGATATGCACCTCGAATACCTGGGTGATGGTGTTTTCGGAATAATCCTCAGCGGTGATGGGTATCTCATGGGTGCCGGGCGGGAGTTCCAGCCAGGCCTCGAAGTCGGTCATGTGGCGCATGCGTGCTTCATGGCCGTCCACCCAGACTTTGCCCGGCTCGTCAATACTGCCCGCAAAGCGGATGGGGCCTCCGCCGTGCTCGGTGAGCTGGTTGAGGGTATTGTGGCGGGCGGGGATCAGGCCGCTGGCGTCTTTTTCCTCGGCGATGCGGTTGCCAGCCGGGTCATAATGCCAGGCGAGGGATTTGAGAATGGTTTCCTGCGGGTCTTCGAGCACGGCTGAGGTTAGCTGGTTTACGGCATCATAGCCGTAGTGCCAAGCCTGATTCGGCAGGCCGCTGCGTTCCTGCTGCCACTGGGTGATGATGCCGTCGGCGGTGTATTGGTATTGATGGGCGGCGAGGATGCTTTGGTCCGCCCGGCGGTGCTCGATGCGCTCGAGGCGGCGGTCTTCGTTGTTGGGCAGGTAGGTGAAATGGGTGCTGTGGCCTCCCGGCAGATCGATGCGGCTGACTTGGCGGGTTTCGTTAAGGTAGTGGTAATCGAAGGTGCCGAGGGGGTTGGTTTCCTCTTCGAGGCGCCCGAGGGCATCGAAGTCTCGTGTCAGGGTGTTGGCCGAGCCGCTGATGGTGCGTCCGGTGCGGCGGCCAAGCTCGTCATAGGTGTAGGCGATGGTGCTGTTATCAAGGGGTCCGCTGAGGGTGTGAACGCGTCCAGCCCCTGGGGTGACGCCATCGTGGGGGTGGTAGGTCCATGTGGTGGTGCCGGTGCCATCGGTCATGGTTTCGAGGCGGTTGAAGGCGGGATCCCAGGTGTGGGCGACGGAGGGCGTGGCATGGATGGCCCCGGTGTGGCTGATGGTGTCGATGTTATTATCAAGATGGTAGCTGTAGTGCGTGGTCTGGCCGAGGGCGTCTGTCGTGGCGATGAGGCGACCGTTATGGGGATCGTAGTCGTAGTTGACCTCGGTGCCATCGGGGTAGATTTTTTTGGTCACGCGTCCCTGGATATCATAACGCCAGCGGGTGGTGTTGCCGTTGGGGTCGATGAGGCGATTGACGGCTCCGCAGGAGCAGTAGTCGTATTGAGTAATGCGGCCTTCGGGATCGGTTTCGACCATGAGCTGGCGGTTGCCGTTGTGCAGGTAGGAGGTCATGCGGCCTTCTCGGTCGGTATAGGAGGCGACGTCGAGGCGGTGCCAGGTCCATTCCTCGAAGGTGTTGTCCGGATAGGTGATGCGGGTGCGGCGGTCGAGATCGTCGTAATCAAAGGTGCGGGTGTGGCCTTCGGAATCGGTGAGGGTGTGGACGCGCCCGGCGGAATCGTAGGTGAAGGTGCGGGTGGCACCAGCGACCGGGCCTTCGATCTTGTAAAGGTAGCCGTAGCCGGAGGGCGTGTCGGTATTCGGATCGAAATCGAGGCGATGGTCGTAGGTGCAAGTGATGGTTTCGTTGCGGGCGTTGGTCTCGGTCTGCGGCTGCCCCCGAGTGTTCCAGGTGTAAGTGGTGGTGTTGCCGGAGCCGTCAATATGGAAACCGGGCAGGTGGTTCTGGTAGTCGCCATACTCGGCGATAGTTTCCCAGGACGAGCCCACTTTTTGGCGAACTTCGAGTAGATCGATCTGGTTGGTGGCGTAGATGTATTCGGTTTCGCGGCCAACAGGGTCGATCGCACGGGTTTTGAAGCCGAGGTCGTTGTAGGCAAACTGGGCGATCTGGGAGGTGCCGGTGTTGTTGCCGAGGTCGTTGATGGCGCGGGCGATTTTGGAGACAAGGGCAGTGGAACCGATAAATGTCGGATTATCTTGCCCCTGATAATTGTAAAAAAATCGGTGCTCAAGGGGAGGCTTTTCCGATTCCAGAGTAGATGTTGAAGAATTGCCTGAATGCAGCCACTGATAAATGTGAGCTTTGTTATAATCCAGAATTTCTCCCATCTCACGCATCGTTTTGGTGTCCCAGTGAAAGGTGTTGCGCCAGTGTCGGGTATGCCCGCCCCACTGGGAACCACGAGTCCCTATTATGCCGTCAAGTGCTGCCGTAACCATGTCACTGCGTGGTGTGGGCAGGGGATATTCGTCATGGTTGATCCCCGGCGCGGCATGGCGGTATTCGATGCGTTGCTTCAGGCCCATCGGATCAATGACTTCGATCCACCGGGTGGTGTCCATTCCCCAAAGCTCATCAGGCATGTCGCCGAAGCTAAAATGCGTGTCCCCGTAGGGTGTGGTCAGCTTATCGATGAAATCGGCATTGGGACCAGCCTCGGCGTAGGTGAACTCCGATTCGATGCCCTCGGGGTCGGTTATTTTAACCAGACGACCACCAGAGCCATAGTCAAAATGAGCTTCGCGTCCGAAGGGATCACGGACTCGGGTGATTCTCAGGGGATTCCCCGAGTGGTCATAGAAAAGCTCGGTTTCCAGGCCTGCGGCATCCCGTAAAACGACAAGGCGAAATCCGGAATCGTATTCCAACTCCACAGTATTGCCCTGAGGATCCGTACGGGAGGTCAGGAAAACACGGCGTCCCATGGTAGTTACCCCATCGGAGAGGTCGTACACTTCGATTGTGCCATCTGGATGTGTCAGGATGTAGGAATCGGGACCCGTGCGCAAGAGTCCGCTACGGGACTTGAGTTGACGATCAAATAGCCCTGTGATGTGGTTGAAACTGGAATACGTTTGAGCCCCGCCTCCGGGGAGGTAGTGTTTCACGGGGGCCTGGGGCTGAGCCGGGTTGTCGATGATGGCTGAAATCCAGTCAAACGTCCACTTGTGACCGAGGTTTGAGTGAGCAAAAACAGAGGGTTGATTCGCCTCCCGCTGGTTATAGCGCACGGTGAAAGCAACCGGGGGACCGACTGGCGGCTGATAGGCAACGGGGGTATCGACAACGTTAAGGCTGACCGCCATGAGATGGACATTCCAGACGGCCATGCCCCGGCCGTTGCCGCCGCAGCCAACCTGATCGTCGCAGGGACCTGTTTCGTCTGGATCAAACCCAAAAACATAACCCCGGCCCCAAACGCTTTCGGCGGCGGCCTGGTTGACGGACGACCATCCGGTCGGCAACGGGTTGCCGTCATCAGGAACCAGAAAATAGCCGCTGGCTTCGTCTTCAATCGCTTCGATGGTAACCCAGAGGGAATCATGAAACGTCCCATCCTCAATATGGTAGCGGCCATCGCGGAAATCAGTGATCGCGGCGAAGTGTCCGCTGTTCCAATGCACCAGAGCGGGCAAGGGAATAGCCGCACCAGGAGAACGCTGGGCCGCGCGCAGGGGGATTTCTGCCTCGTCCGCCCATTGCTGGTTTTGCCAGAGAGAGGTCCCCTGCTGGGTGGACTCGGCCTCCAGGATGATTTGGCGGTTGGGGCGCTCGGCATCAAAGTGGGCATAGATTCTGTCCAGAGCCATGGGACCACAGCGGAAGGCGATTTCCGGCTGAGCATGCATGGCGTGCAGACCCATTCTCGCGCCGGAGACCAGTTCCGTGGCCATGCCGCCGATGCTCCGGTTGGTCAATTCGTCAAAAACATCCTCCATGACTTCAAACCTGCCGAGTTTGGAGTTGAGCAAGAGATACTCGCCGATGGCACGATCAGCCAAAACTTTGGCGCGAGGATGAGCCTCAGGCTCCAGGCAACCCCAGCAGCTATCAAATGTATTCAGCGCACGACTGAAGAAGCCTTCGCGGTAGTAAAGCAGGCCAAGATTGAGACGCAGTGAGGGATTCCACGGGGATTGCGGGTGGGTCGCCAGATAGGTTTCCACAGCCTCGAGCAAGGGAATGATGTTGCCGGTGAAAGGCGGAAGCGCGGCAAAATCCCTCAGCAAGTCCTCCAAGTCCTCATTCTCCGACGTGCTTGGCGTTCCACCCACGGGCCACAGGGGTTCAGGTAATATTCGGAAAGCCGCCAGTTGGGCGGTGGTTGGATTTTCCGGTAACGTTCGGGTGAAGGGTAGTTCATCCACCGCGAAAAGCGAATGGGCAAAAACCGAGCAGAGCAGGCAGGCGATACGTAAACTCATAGGAGGGACAATGGGCTATAACTTGGGAGGGAATGACGACAGTGAAGACTCACGGAAGCATAACAGCGGATGCGGGTGCCGTGAGCTGAATAGACGGCGGCGTACTATCCAAGGGGTCGGGGGAAGGTTCCTCGGGATGAATCACGGGCAGGCCGAGTTTCAGTGCAATGCCATCAAAAATACCATCCCCTGAGGTATCTGGATTAAAGGGATCGGAGCCAATAAGATACTCCTGATAGACGCTCAGCCCGTCACCATCCAGATCGCTCTGCATTAGGCTGGAATCAGGGTCGTCCGTATACCTGAGTCGGAAAAACAGCCGCTCAGCATTGGTGGCGAATCCGTAATGCAGAACGTCGGCAGTTCCTGCCTCGAAGATCGGCACAAAACTCCAGTTCACCAGATCGGTCGATTGCTCCACGAAATAAAAGTGCTCATCCATGCCCCACCAGTGCAACTGGTAGGATTCAGCAGTAGTGTCGTAGTAAAGTCGCAATCCTGAATTGAGTGAATCGGCCGTGGGCAGTGGCGGTGTGGCGGGCAGGCTCGCGGAGATGGCGAGCATGGCAAAGAGCGTTGGGTAGAGTTTCATGGCAACAGAGGGATGGTGGTTCATGGTCAGCGCACGCGCCAGAAATTGATCACGGTATCCTTAGGCTTGGGCGGATTGGCTTCGTGCCAGGCGCGACGGGCTTCGTTGAGAACCTGGTTACGCTCGTAGTCCGCAATGAGGCGTTCCTTCTCTGCATGGTAATGACGGTGCAGAGCGTCCAACTCCTCGTAGAGTGCGGCGGGAACTTCCGCTCCTTCGTCGGCAAAGACGATGTACCCAGGCTCGGTGTTGATGAGAAAATCAGAAGGGGCGAGGGAGAGAAGAGGATTCACACGGTGAGCCTGGTAGGGAAAGCCCTTCTCAGCGGCCAGGCGCGCGGTCTCCTTTTCCTGCTCGGCATCGACATTGTGGACAAAAAGGAAGACGATCCAGTGTTTCCCCTCATCTTCGAAGGAGTTGATCCCGCCAAGGTAATTAAAGTCGATGTTGCTCAGGATG
>JBJHBN010000155.1:0-6029 GCA_050485505.1 Opitutales bacterium
GGGCTTCACCGCTCTCGCACTGGGGGGCGCTGTGGCTGTCGGCACGGTGCTCTACCTTATCCCCGGTCTGCCGTCGGCTGACCAGCTGCGCGACGTGCGCATGCAAGTTCCGTTGAAAATTTACACGGAAGACGGCCGCCTTATCGGCGAGTTCGGCGAACAGAAACGCACACCCATCAGTTTTGATCAAATTCCCACCCATTTCGTCAATGCCATCCTCGCTGCGGAAGATGATAGGTTTTTTTCTCACTACGGCGTCGATCCCATGGGATTGTTGCGAGCTGCGTCACAAATTCTGGCAACCGGAGAGATTCAATCCGGCGGCAGCACCATCACCATGCAGGTTGCACGCAACTTCTTTCTCACACTGGATCAGACTTTTACCAGAAAATTCAATGAGATTCTACTCGCTCTTCAGATAGAGCGTGAACTGAACAAGGAAGAAATACTGACGCTCTACGCCAACAAGATTCCGCTGGGCAGACGCGCCTACGGAATCCAGGCCGCCTCCCAAGTTTATTATGGCAAGGAAATCAATGAGTTGAATCTTGCTCAGCTGGCCATGATCGCCGGCATCCCCAAGGCGCCTTCTGCCAATAATCCGGTCAACAATCCAGAAAGGGCGCGCATCCGGCGCGACTGGATTCTGGGGCGCATGCTGAGCTTGGGCACCATCAGCCAGGAGGAATACGCCGAAGCCATTGCTGAGCCGGTCACTGCCAGGGACCACGGCTCACCCATTGAGCTCGACGCCCCTTACGTCGCCGAGATGGTGCGCACCGAAATGATTCGGCGGTTCGGCACCAGAGCCTACGAAGAGGGCTACGAGGTATACACCACCCTGAATGCCGCCATGCAACGCAGTGCCCAACAGGCAGTGCGCAACGGCCTGATGACCTACGATCAGCGCCACGGCTATCGCGGCCCTGAGCAACGGGTGGACGAATCGGTCTGGGCCGACGAGCAGGCGCGCCGCCGGTTTCTGTCGACCATCCGCACAGTGGCTGATCTGGCGCCCGCCCTGGTGATCGACGTCGAGGACCGCTCACTTACCGCAGTGCTGGCCTCAGGCGACACCATCAGCATCGCCTGGGAGCACGGGCTCAGCAGTGCACGTCCCTTCCGGACCCAGAGCTGGGTCGGAGATCCCCCGCGCAGTGCTGCGGACGTGGCCAGGGCCGGCGATATGATTCGGGTGCGCAACTTAGAGAATGCCTGGCATTTCTCCCAGCTTCCCAACATACAGGGCGCCATGGTAGCGCTGGATCCCTCCAACGGTGCCATCCGGGCACTTTCCGGCGGTTTTGATTTTTACCAAAGCAATTTCAATCGCGTTACCGACGCGCGGCGACAGCCGGGCTCCAGCTTCAAGCCCTTCCTGTATGCCACCGCGCTGGATCAGGGCTTCACCCCGGCCACGCTAATCAACGATGCGCCTATCGTCTTCGAAGATGCCGCATTAGAGGATGTCTGGAGGCCAGAGAACGACTCCGGCAGATTTTATGGCCCAACCCGTCTGCGCGAAGCGCTTTATCTGTCCCGCAACCTGGTTTCCATTCGCATTCTGCGTTCCATCGGTATCCAGGCTGGCAGGGAAGGCTTCAGACGTTTCGGATTCGAGGACAGCGATCTCGCCCAAAACCTAACCCTGGCTCTCGGCAGCCAGGGCGTTGCGCCCCTCAAAATTGCCAGTGGATTCGCCGTTTTCGCCAACGGCGGCTACCAGGTTGAGCCTTATCTCATTGATCGCATTGTCGATGCAGAAGGAAGGGATATCTTCCGGGCCAATCCTCCCAGCATTTGCCATCTCTGCGGGGACGCTGAGGGGCAATACCTTCCGGTTGCTTCAGCCCAAACGGATCTCCGGGACGACAGCCTCCATCTGCCGGTGCCGGCAAAGCGTGTGCTCGACCCAAGAGTCGCCTACATCATGGACTCTATGCTCAAAGATGTGATTCAGCGCGGCACCGGCACTCGAGCCCGGGTACTCAACCGTTCCGATATCGCCGGGAAGACCGGCACTACCAACGGCCCTCGCGATGCCTGGTTTGGTGGCTATAGCCCTCATCTGGCGGTAGCGGCCTGGGTGGGCTTTGACGACAACTCAGTGCTGGGCAGTGGCGAGTACGGCGGAACAGCAGCGCTGCCAATCTGGATCGATTTCATGCGCGATGCACTGGCTGGCAAGCCGGAGCATATTTTTCCGCAACCCGAAGGGTTGATCACCGCCCGCATCAACCCGGAAACCGGTGAACGGGCGCGACCCGGAGAGGCCAACGCCATTTTTGAGATCTTTCTGCGCGAAAATGCCCCGCCAATCAGCGGAGAAGCAGGCAGCAGCTCACCCGTTGAAACCAACCGGGTGATAGAAAGCCTGTTTTAGCTGCAACGCCCGCGTTAAAAGGGCGGCCTTATTCCGGCCGCAAGACTGCCGCCGGAATACCACGACAAAGCCGAGCTTATTTGGTGCTGCGCTTGGTGCCGAATCGCTTGTTGAAGCGATCAATACGACCGCCGGAGTCGACGATCTTCTGCTTGCCGGTATAGAAGGGGTGACAACTGGAACAGACGTCGATATGAATTTCGCCTGCCCGGGTGGAACGTGTCTTGACCACGTTGCCGCAACTGCAGGTTGCCGTCAGTTCGTCGTACTTGGGATGGATATCCGCTTGCATGCTTGTAGCCTCGCCTTTATGTTGTCGGGCCGCCATCCGCCTCGTTTAGCGGTACGGCTCCGGTGCGCGAAAGAGCGCGAATACTAGCAGAAAAAAGCCCAATGGCAAGCGATATCCAGGCCGGGAAGTGTCCTAATTTGGGTGGCTAGGGTCTGAACTGTTTAAGATCGAAATACATGATTCTGGCTGCCTCGCCATCATCATTTAAAGTCATGAATTCAAAACCATTCTTTTGATAGAAGGCGGTTACATTTTCTTTGTTGTATGCGTCCACAATGATGAAGCGGCAGCCCGTTTTGTTGCCTTGCGTGAACCAGGCCTTTAGAAAATCAATTACCTTTGTTCCAACACCATCTCGCTGCCTATCTCCGCATATGCCCAGTCTTCCAATTTTCACGGCTGGCATACTTTTGTATCGCTTGCTTCTTGGGAAGATGTCACGTATTCGATCAAAAGCGCTTCTCCCGCAGTCTTCTTTCTTAACTGAATCATTTGAAACGCTAAAAAAGGCAAGAGCTTCTCCGCTATCCTCGTCGAGAAAAGCATACGTTACGCTCAGAAGCTCTTTGCTTCCCTGTATAGAATCTAAATGGAAATATTCGTCTAGGTCGTCATCCCCGCAGGTAAAAGCCGGACGTGGGTCATCCGGCTCAAGCCGCCTAAGCTCCACGCGGCTTACCTACAGGTTACTTTGATGCTCTTGTAGGTGGTCATTGCCCTGCGGTAATCGGCTGAGCTGACCTTTCGAGATTCGCTCTTTTTTAGAGCTTCATCAAACCTACGGGCATCTTTGCCCTTTAACACAGGCGTCTCTTTGATTGGGCGCGCCATGAAATACCTTCCTAGTTGATTGATTGGTTTATTCGCCAGTTGACGAATGCGTCAATTATGTAGGCGATTACCTAAAAGTAAAGGGCAATTAACAAAAACTTATTTATAATCAGCGATGTATAAAAACTATTGCGGGGCATCCCGATAGCTATATATGGCTATACCTATCCAAATTGATGGCTAGCAATAGCAGCCTTAACGGCATCAAGCGGAGATGCTACAGGAGGTACTTTAAGGATTCCAATGTACTGGATTTCCTCATCCCCATCCTTCCAAGCCCATCCATAGGCCACATTAGCCTTGGGATGACCTTCTAGCTGGAATATCTCAACGTCGCCTGACCAGATTTCGTTGCCATCAAAAGTCTCCGTGACTTTCTCCGAGCCAAAATGAGTCGGGCGGCAGTTGTGCATCGCCGCTATCGCATCAGATAAGTTCTTTATGTACTCGCTCAAATAGCCTCGCCCTGTTCGACCAGATCACGAACCGTCCAAAATGAGTTGGTCACACCAGCTTCCATTGCGGGAGTGCAACGAATCGTATTGTGACGTTTCACCAGATTGTAGTAAGCATAATGCAGGGAAACTGCTGCCTCGAAGTTTTCGCGCTTCTTGGAGAAAGCGTTAGTCAGTCGAGCCAGTCTACGGCAGTGCATACGGACTGTGTGATTCTGCTTCTCAACATAGGAGGTAGAAACCTTGTCCATATCGGGATTTCCCTGCCTTACTTCTTTTTTGACGGAAAATACCTCCGGCGGCGAGTACCGTCGCGTTTGGCTAAGCTCCGAGTGCTTGAAGGTTTTAACAATACTAGCGTAGTCCGCTTCATTGCCGAATTCATAGGCAATTGCCGCACGGTAAGCCTTGAGCGCATCCGAGGAAATCTGAGGACGCTTCACCAGCCGAGAAGCCAGATCACCAATGAACCTGTCTGCATCGGCCTGAGTGCGCCCGCCAACATGCCAGCAGGGAACCAGCTTGGAATCGGCATCCAGCGCGACCCATGTCCAAACATCACCTTTTGCCGGGTTCAGCTTTCGGGTGTTAACGGTGGATTGCTTGGCACCAATAAAGCCCCAAAGCTCGTCAACTTCCACGCGCTCAGTGCTCAGGCTCACATACAGCTCGTCCTGGACTTTCTTCATGCCCTCGCCTACGCGAGTGGCCAAGCGCATAATGGTGTCACGGTGAACACCGGTCATGCGCTCAACGCCTCGAATAGAGTTGCCCTCGCAGAGCATCGAGATTGCCGTTGTCTTTTTATCTATGTCTAATCGGTTAGCCATGTCACTATTCCTTGCATCAATGGAATAAATGTAATACATTTAATTGCGCATTGCAAGGATTTTTGTATGACAAATAAAGGCACCTCCAAGCGTGGCAGGCCTGAGCTTTCGGACAGCAAAAAACGCAGCGAACTTGCTCAATTCCGTTGTACCCCGGAAGAAAAGAAGATGCTTGAGAAGGCGGCCACTAAAGCGGGGAAAAGCCTTTCTGACTGGATGCGAGAAAGAGCACTGGAATCTGCATGAAAGAAATAACCAAGAAAGAGAACAATCTAACCCCGCAGCTCGACCTGAACTTTGAGCCCCCAAAACCAATTGAGCTACTCAATGTCGAGGAACTATTTGAATCAGCAGATGAGAAACTTCTCAATGATCTATACGAAGATCGGCGTTTCGAAGCGAAGACAGCTAACTACGGACTCGACGACTTAGGGCGATATTTCTCAATGTGGGCTAATACACCAGATGGTGGCCTCATTGCCGTTGGCATTCGAAATGACGGTAGCTTCGAAGGATGCTCTGGCCTCGGCCCAGATAGGCTCAATAGACTTGAACAAACTGGCATGAATTACTGCCCAGACGCCACCTACACTTCGAAACGTATAGCAGTCACGCGAGAAGGCGACAGAGAGATAGATTTTGTCGTGTTGTTTCGGGTTGATTACCACCCAACACGCGCTGTCAAAACCACTAAGGGCGCATACTTCAAACGCATTGGAGATTCATGTGTTGAGGTTAAAGGAGACGATGTTAGGGCTCTCCTTGAAGAGAAGGGAGAGATACAGTTCGAATCTACTCCTGCCAGAAACCTTTCATACCCGGAAGATTTTGACGAAAACAGCCTAAGGCAGTTCTGCAAAACGGTGCAGGACCGAAAGGGGTGGAGCGAAGAGCATTCAATTACATCCATTCTAGAGCTAATGCGGCTGGGCAAAATTGATGATAAGCGGGAATTTATACCGAACATTGCTTGCGCCCTTCTTTTCGCAAAGGATGTCCGACACGAAATATCAGGAGCAAGAATCAGGTTTCTCAGGTTCGAGGGGGAGGCTGAAGGAACTGGTGAAAAGTGGAACGCTGTTAAGGACGAATTCGTCGAAGGAACTGTGCCAGAACAAATAAACAGGGTGGCTCAATTGCTTACTTCTCAGCTTCGAACCTTCTCAAGGCTGGATAGCAAGAATAGGTTTTATACGACCTCAGAGTACCCAACCACAGCTTGGTACGAGGCCATAGTT
>JBJHBN010000156.1:0-6022 GCA_050485505.1 Opitutales bacterium
TTCGCACTCTGTGAAGGGTGGGGCGACCTTGTTTTTAACTACCTTGAGGCGGGTGCGGTTGCCGATAACCTTGCCAGAGGTTTCCTTGATCTGGCCGATGCGGCGAATGTCCATACGAATCGAGGCGAAAAATTTGAGTGCGCGCCCGCCAGGCTGGGTTTCGGGACTACCAAACATCACGCCGATCTTTTCGCGGATCTGGTTGGTGAAGAGGCAGACACACTGGGTGCGGTTGATAGCTGCTGTGAGTCGGCGCATAGCCTGGCTCATCATGCGCGCCTGGAGGCCGACGGTGCTATCGCCAAATTGCCCGTCCAGTTCGTTTTTTGAGACCAGCGCGGCCACGGAGTCGATCACAATGATGTCGATGGCGCCGCTACGGATCAAGGTTTCGGTGATGTTGAGCGCATCCTCGCCGCTTTCCGGCTGGGAAACCATCAGGTTGTCGATGTCCACTCCAACAGTTCTTGCGTAGCGGGGATCGAGTGCATGTTCGACATCGACAAAAACCGCATTTCCACCTGCGCGTTGTGCCTGTGCGATGAGAGCCAGACAAAGAGTGGTTTTCCCTGAGGATTCCGGGCCGTAAATCTCGCAGATGCGGCCCTTGGGCAGGCCACCGATGCCGAGAGCGAGATCAATGGAGGGGCAGCCGGTTGCTATTACGGGAATGTCCGCAATGGTGGAGGACCCCAGGCGCATGATGGCGCCTTCGCCAAATTGTTTGTTGATCGCTGAAAGAGCGAAATCAAGGGCTTTCTTACCGGATTCCGGCGCGGATTTGGAGGATGCTTTGGCCATGGATCAATTCAAGTGCGAGGTTGTTAGCGATTGCAATAAGGTTTCCCGCGTAACATCATTTTCTCTTGCAATCTTTGCAAGGCCAAAGTGTGATTATATGTTCATTAGTTTTGAATGATCTCTTTTTCCGATAACTCACGCATGCAGTATCGCCATCTGATCTGGGATTGGAATGGCACTTTGCTTGATGACACCCGCTTGTGTGCGGACATCATCAATGAAATGCTTTTGGAAAGGGGGAGGGAGGCATGGACTTTGGAGGCCCACCGCAAAGCCTTTGATTTTCCGGTGCTGCGGTTTTACGAGCGTCTTGGCTTCGATCTGGAGCTGGAGTCATTTGAAATGTTGTCCGAAATTTTCATCAGACGTTATCAGGAGCGGGTTGGGGCCTGTCCGCTCCATAGTGGAGCCGAAGCTTTATTGGAGACGGTGCGGCAAACAGGCTGCACTCAGTCTATTTTGAGCGCGAGTCGCCAGGACCACTTGGATCGCTTGATTCAGCTGCATGAACTCAGTGGCTACTTTATTGCGGTCAATGGAATCGATACCATTCTTGCGCCGGGGAAAACCGCGAGGGGGCAGCAATGGATTCAGGAGCTCGTCTGCGACCCCGCCGAGGTTTTAATGGTGGGCGATACGGTTCACGATGCTGAGGTAGCTGCGGCGATGGGCTGTGATTGTCTGTTGCTGGCCAGTGGGGCGCATCCGCTTGAAAAGCTGGAGGCCACTCAGGCTCCGGTCTTTCGAGATATTCCGGCATTGCGTCGCGCACTGGTTGCGGCAGTCGGCTGATACAGCGGGGGCGTGGCTGAAAGAAGCTTGCCAACACGTGTAAGGTTCTATCTAAAAGGGGGTTTTAACACATCTTTTATTATGGCTAACGAACTCTCGGACATTGGACTCATTGGACTCGCTGTGATGGGTCAGAATCTGGCGCTGAACATCGCGGACCACGGTTTCCGGATCTCGGTGTACAACCGCACCACGGAAAAAATGGAGGCATTCGTGTCGAAGCACCCGGACACGCCGGGTGGTTTGCACGGAGAAGCAACGCTGGAAGGCTTCGTCAAATCGCTGAAGCGGCCGCGCAAGGTCATTATTCTCGTTCAGGCGGGTGGTCCGACGGACAAGGTCATCGAAGGTTTGATTCCGCTGTTGGAAGAAGGCGACATCATTATTGACGGGGGCAATGCGAAGTGGACGGACACTATTCGCCGCGAGCAGGAGCTGACCGCAAAAAAGCTGCGTTTCATTGGCAGCGGTGTTTCCGGTGGTGAAGAGGGTGCGCGCTTTGGGCCGAGTTTGATGCCGGGTGGCACACCTGAGGCTTGGCAGTATCTGGAGCCGATTTGGAATGCGATTGCCGCTAAAGTCGATCCGGACACCGGCCGTCCGCTCGAGGGCGCAGAGCCGGGCAAGCCGGTTGAGGGCGGCGTTCCTTGCACGGCTTATATTGGTGAAAACGGTGCCGGCCACTATGTCAAAATGGTGCACAACGGGATCGAATACGGTGACATGCAGATGATCTGTGAAGCCTATGACTTGATGCAGGGAGTGCTAGGCATGACGCCGGCCGAAATGGGCGAAGTCTTTGAGGAGTGGAACAAGGGCCAGCTTGACAGCTTTTTGGTCGAAATCACCGCCGATATCCTCAAGCAGAGCGATCCGGTTTCGGGCAAGGCTTTTGTCGACATCGTATTGGACACCGCTGGCCAGAAGGGCACAGGCAAATGGACCAGTGTGAATGCTCTGGATATGGGTGTTCCAGCGCCGACAATTGCTGAAGCGGTGTTTGCCCGCTGCCTGAGTGCGATCAAGGAGGAGCGTGTGGCTGCCGAGCCGATTCTGAAGGGGCCCGAGGGCTTCAAGTTCGAAGGCGACCGCAAGGAATTTATCCAGGCTGTGCACGATGCCTTGTATTGCGCGAAGATTTGTTCCTATGCGCAGGGCTTTCAACTGATGCGCGAAGCCCAGAAGGAATACGACTGGACGCTGAATTTTGGTGAGATTGCGCAGATTTTCCGGGGTGGCTGTATCATTCGTGCGGCGTTCCTGCAGAAGATCACCGAGGCCTACGCACGGGATGCCAACCTTGCCAACCTTTTGCTGGATCCTTATTTCAACGACAGCATCCAGAAGGCTCAGGCCAACTGGCGCAAGGTGGTGGGTGTGGCCTCACAGGCGGGCATCAGCATTCCGACCTTCAGCAGTGCGTTGAGTTATTACGATGGCTACCGGACTTCCCGTCTGCCGCAGAACCTGCTCCAGGCGCAGCGCGATTACTTTGGTGCGCACACCTATGAGCGCGTGGATCAGCCACGGGGTAAATACTTCCACATCGACTGGCCGGATCCAAAGCGTCCCCAGATCGAAGCGTAATTGAAAGTTTTTCTGAAATGTATTCAGCACCGTCGGAGCCGAGTCTCTGACGGTGCTTTTTTATTTGTAAGTCGACCTGAAGTCAGCGCAGGGCCGCCTTGATCAGGGTTTCCGTCCGGGCCTCAGGGCCTAGCTCTTTGACAGCCTTGCGCACCGCTTTGTCGGCGACATCCAATTTATAACCGAGCTGCATGAGGGCTGCGACCGCATCACTGATCTGGTCGCTGGCCGCGGTCTGGCTTGCCGGACCTGCGGCGGAGCTTTCAACTGCGGCTGACTGAGCTGACGCACCAAGGCTTTTGGCGACGTGGTCACGCAGTTCCACGCAGACGCGTTCGGCGGTTTTTTTGCCGATGCCCTGACACTTTGCCAGCAGTGCGGCATCGCCAGCGGCAATGGCGCTCTGTAGCATGGAAAGGGATAGGCGGCTGAGCATGTTGAGCGCTATTTTGGGACCGATGCCGCTGACTTTTTCGGTCAATAGCTGGAAAAAGGCCCGTTCTTCGCGATCGGCAAAGCCATAAAGCGTCTGCGCATCCTCGCGGTAGACCGCATGAACGTGCAACCGCACGCGGCTGCCGATGGACGGAAGCTTTTCGGCGGTTGTAACGGGAATGTGCAAGCCGTAGCCGATGCCATTGGCATTGATGACTGCGGATAGAGGTGTGGCCTCTTCCAGGATGCCTTCAAGAAAGACGATCATTTGAAGCCGAGCACGTCGCGCATGTTGTAGAGACCGGCCGGTTGCGAGGCTGCCCAAGCAGCGGCCCGCAGGGCACCGGAGGCAAAAATACCGCGGTCGGACGCGCGATGGGTCAATTCGATCCTGTCGTTTGGTCCGATGAAAAAGGCGGTGTGCTCGCCAACAATCTCACCGCCGCGAATGGCGTGCATGCCGATTTCTTTGGGATCGCGCTCGCCTGTAACGCCCTCGCGGCCATTGCGCAGCGGCGAATCCTGGAAATCGGGAGCGGCCTGAATGGCTTCAGCGAGGTTCAGAGCGGTTCCACTCGGGGCGTCTTTTTTGTGGCAGTGATGGAGTTCCATCACTTCTGGATGGTAGGCGTTACCAAGGATCTCGGCGGCTTTCTGGGTGAGGAAAAACAGCAGGTTTACCCCGATAGAATAATTTCCCGCCCAAACGATCGGAATGTTCGACTGGTGTGCGAGGATGGCTTGTTTTTCCTCCTCGCTGTGACCGGTGGTGCCGATCACGACGGCTTTCCCGTGTTGAGCGGCCAAGGCCACCAGAGGCGCCGTTGCCGTGTGGTGACTGAAATCAATGACCACATCACAGTTGTCAATAAAATCGCCCGGATTGTCGCCGATATCGATGGCTCCGACGATTTCATAACCGGCTGCAGATGCTTGTTGGGCAATAGCCACACCCATGCGGCCTTTGGCGCCGGACAGTAAGATACGCGGATTGGCCATGATCAGGACAGGTTGAGGCGATCGAGGATCTGGTGCAGGCGATTGCGGTTTCCGCTTTCCATGTGGCACAGCGGCAGACGAACATCGGCTGCCGGAATCCGGCCGAGATGGGCCATGGCTTCCTTGATCGTGACCGGATTGCCCTCCATAAATACCACGTCGGTCAGCAGGGGCAGGTATTGGTCCTGCAGTTCCAGTGCCTTCGCCTGTTGGCCCTCCAGCATGGCGGAGGTGATTGCCTTGATGATTGCCGGACCGAGATTCGCGGCAACGCTGACAATACCGGACGCGCCTGCGGAAATGAATGGAAGGATCAAACCATCGTCGCCACAGAGGACGGTGAGCTGGTCGCCACAGGCCGCGCGCAGCGCGGTAACCCGGCTGACGTCGCCGCCGGCTTCCTTGATAGTGCGCACATGCGGAAAGTTCTCGGCCAGGCGTTGGACCGTTCCAACTCCGATTTCAATCCCGCAGCGACCGGGAATCGAATAGAGGATGATTGGCCTGTCGGTGGCTTCCGCGACCTTGGCGAAGTGGCGGTAAAGGCCCTCCTGGCTCGGCTTGTTGTAGTAAGGTGCCACTTGAAGCAGGGCGTCGGCCCCGGCTTTGATGGCTTCCTTGCTCAGGTGCAGGGCTTCAGAGGTTGCGTTGGCTCCGGTTCCGGCGATAACCGGCACCCGGCCCTTGGCAACTTCGGCCACGGTTTCAATGACTTTGAGGTGCTCCGCAGTGTCGAGCGTGGGCGATTCGCCAGTGGTGCCGACCGGCACAAGGCCGTCGACGCCAGCCGCAATCTGACCTTCCACGTGCGATTTGAGGACATCCCAAAGGATTTCTTCCCCGCGCATGGGCGTGATCAATGCGGTGTAGACACCTTGATAGCTTGGATTGGACATAGTCATGGATTGAACAGACCAAGCTAGCTGAGATTCGCCAGAGATCAAACCCTTAATCGTGCGTTGGTTTTGGAGTCCGCGCTCGGGGCGATCGCGGCTACGTAGGTGCGGCACACCCGCCCGCTCCCATGGTGGTTGCGTTTTTTCGGATTTCGTTTGAAAGTCCCAATATGATCTTCTGGGCCTTCTTTCTGATTGTTGCCGCTGGCTTTGTCTCTTGGCTTGGCTGGCGGCAGTTGCGCGAATCGCGGCGCGGCAAATGCTGCGGGCGCGGCTGTGGTTGTCTTGTGCGGCCGCCCGAACGTTCACGGCGCTAGACCGAATCGGCTATCGCCGTTCCGCGATACGTCTTGATTGTGAACGGTTATCCGTCGCGGAGCAGCCGGTTGCGGTAGTGGATGATTGAGAACTCTGCATCCTCGCGGATGGTTTCGATGGGGTCAAACCAATGCTCGAACGGCGGGAAAAAGGCGTCACCTTCGTATTCCCCACGGACAACGGTAAGGTAGAGG
>JBJHBN010000157.1:0-6020 GCA_050485505.1 Opitutales bacterium
ACCCAAGCCTTGCAAGCCATCGACATTCTTCGCAATCACTGGGGAGAGTGGCGTTGGAACCCCCGCGAGAGTCAAATTCTCTTCGACAGCGAGCGAGTCGAACAAGCCTTTTGGGAACGTGTTTCCCGCATGCAGATGATCCTCCGCGAACTCGATGAACTCACCGAGGAATCCGAGCGTGAGAGCGAGGAGCCGGACTGGGTCCTGCCGGATTGAGGTGCTTATCAAAGTAGGGCGGCCTCGCCGAGGGCGTCGCGATCGGTGCAACCCCAACTGGACAGTTGCGGAGGGTTGGATGGGTGGAATTTTGGGGCGTGGACGCCTCGTCGTCGTGTGGGGCAGTCAGGCGTGGTACCGGGAACGTTGGAGCGGTTGAATCGATCCACCACAGAGGACGCGAAGAGCACGAAGGCTTGGGGTGCGGCCGGCAAGCAATAGGCTGGACTCCAACAGCTCCCGTGGCCAAGCAACCCTAATCTCTATAATTGCTTCGGGGCGCTGTCGCGCACCCGCTACAGTGGAGTTCAGGCAATTTCCAGACGCGGCTTTGGGTGGGTGACCAAAAAGTTCGTTCACTTTTACCATGACGGATTGCCTTCACGCTTCGGCTTGTGTTGTGGCGGAAATTGTTTTCAGTCATCTGGACAGCGTGATGTCGGTGAAACAAAGTCTACTCTTCTCAGCAATTTTCCTAATCACTTTTTCAGGTCTTTCGGCGCGGATGGATATCCGGGCTTTGGAGGATGTGGAGCCGGGGATGCGGGGTGTTTGGAAAACAGTGGTGGAGGGAACGGGGATTGAATCCTTTGAGTTGGAGATTCTGGGAACGGCACCCAACTTTATTGGTCCGCAAGAGCCAATCATTCTGGCGAAGGTGCTGGATCCGGAAAACGTGCTGAGCGGTCCAGTCGCGGGCATGAGCGGGAGTCCGGTTTATATTGAAGGCCAGTTGGTCGGTGCCTACGCCTATGGCTATACCTGGCCGAAGGAGCAGGGCATTATCGGCATCACTCCCATAGAGCGGATGCTGCCGTTGCTGAGCGAGGAGTTGTCTCCTGGTCTGGCGGAGGCCTCCGCTGCGGCGTCCAGGCCCAGCAGAGCCTTGCGTGAATCCGCTGCCGAGGGACGAGCCGATGGGCTGGAGCCGCTGCCGACGCCATTGGCTATCAGCGGGATTTCACCGGCCACTTTTGCGGTTTTTCAACCCAAGCTGGAGCGTTGGGGGCTGGAGCCGATGCGGGCGCCTTCGGGAGGTGTGGATCTGCGGTCTTGATGACCGGAGATTTCAGTGCGGCGGCCACGGGCACGGTAACCTGGAGTGACGGCGAGCAGTTGATTGGATTCGGTCACCCGTTCATGCGCCTGGGAGGAGAAGTAGGGCTGCCTTTTGCCGGCGCCCACGTGTTTACGGTCGTGCGCAATGTCCAACGCTCGTTCAAGCTGTCGACGCCCGGCCCAGTGGTCGGAACGATCTACACGGATAGGCTGCCCGGAGTGGCTGCGAGGGTGGGACCGGTGCCGGAGATGGCCCGGATGCAGGTGGATATGCTCACGGGCATGGGTACTGAGCGTCGCTTCTCCACCGAGATTTTCCCCTATCCGGACTTGTTGCCGGTGCTCTCGGCCATGGCCATCCTTGAGTCCTTAACGCAGGTGCTCGAGGCGCATCCCGAGCAGACTATTCGCATGAAGACAACGGTTCGCAGCCGCCAAGTCGAGGCGATCAAGGTTGAAAGCACAATTTCTGGCTGGAATGCCCCGACTTCGACGGCGCTGGAGTTTTTGGAATCCTTTGATCAGTTTCTTAACAATTCGATTGGCCCGGTGGATGTGGAATCCATTGAGGTGGAACTTGAGGTTGTTGACCGCTGGAAATGGCGTCAGATTGAGGAGTTGCAACTCGACCGTCGCAAGCTGCGGGCAGGGGACACCGTTGAGCTGAATCTGGTCCTGCGTGGCTACCACGATGAGGAAGAGCGCATTCGGGTCCCTGTGCGGATTCCGGAATCACTGCGCAATCGCACGGATCTGTCGTTGGTTGTTACTGACGCCGCAGGCGCAGACCAGCTCACCCTCCAGCGCGGGACGGCGCGCAGCCTGGAGGGTTTGGCCGACCGCTGGCGTTCACGCCGCGATGCCGGGAATATTTATGTGTTGCTGGTCGCCGACCGTCCTGGACTACATTTGGGCGACCGGGCCCTGGCGGACCCACCACCTTCCGTACGCAATCGCCTTGGGGCAGACCCAGCCCCGCAACAGCGGGTCTGGACGGAGCAGCAGGTGATCGATGAGACGGTGCTTCCCATTGACGGCATTTTCTGGGGTGAAAACCAGATTCGTCTGGAATTGGAGACTCGCCCGCAACAAGAGGCCAGCCCTGCTGCCACACCCTTTAAAACATTTTGATTTTTCAATGAACACTTCCTCCCTGAAATTCCTTCTTTTGGGGTGCCTGGCACCTCTTTCCCTTCCTGCAATCCAGACCCACGTGATGACCGATAGTGGCCTGTCTGATTTCGGTGAGGGCCAACTGGAAAACCTGTCGCTGAACCAGCACGGTCGCCTGGAACCCGCGCCGGCACTGAAGCGCATTGCCCAATTGAATGATCCCGTGGTTTGGGCAGCGGTTACCGATGCCGAGAACCACGTCTACATTGGCACTGGCAATCGGGGGAGGGTGTTGCGCATGGATTTCGAAGGTGAGCTGACGACGGTTTTCGAACCCGATGGTATCATTGTCCGCGCCCTTGCGGTCGATGAGGACGGCTACGTGTATGTGGGCACTTCTCCGCAGGGAGCCATCTACCGGCTTCATCCTGAGCAGGATTACCCAGAACTCTTTTTCGATCCGACGGCCGCCTACATCTGGGATTTTGTGATTCACGATGGGGCACTCTGGGTGACCACCGGTTACAACGCGGAACTCTGGCGCGTTCCCCTCGACCGCTCGGAGGAGGATCAGCCGGAGCGCTGGTTTACCACACCCGAGAACCACTTTACCGCCCTTCACATAAGTGAGGAGAAGGGTATTTTGATCGGCAGTGCGCCCAACGGGACAGTGTATCGGGTCAAGGGTAAGGACGATGCCTACGCGCTCAGCCGCGGTGAGGAGGAGGAAGTCAGCTCGATCTGGGTCGACGGCGAGCGAATCTGGTTTTCAACCGTCAGCGCGAGGGAAGAACGCCCGAACCGTGGTGGCAACCGTTCGGGCGGCTCCGGCAGCGATGTCAATAGCTCATCAAGCGGCGGCGGCAACAGCACGCCGCGTGGGGTGCGGCCTCAGCGGGCCCGCAGCGGTCTCTATATGCGGGGCAGCAACGGATTTGTTGAACCTGTTTGGCAATCCGCTCAGGAAAGCATCAGCAGCCTGTTGCGCTCGGAGCGTGGATTCTGGCTGTTGGGGCTCGATACCGACGGCAAGATCATTGCCTTGCAATCCCGCGACGAGTGGAGCTGGATCCAGCGCGTTCCCAATGGGGGCGAGGTGACCTTCATGATGCCAGCACCGGATTCGCGCCGCGATGTGCTGGTCTTCACCAGCAATCCAGCGGCGGTATATCGCCTTGGCGGGCGAGGGGAGGAGGCGGCTACATACACCTCTCCGGTGCGTGACGCGACTCAGACTGTGCGCTGGGGCAATCTGGAAATTGGTCATGAAGGCAGCTTGGATCTGAAGGTGGAAACCCGGTCCGGCAACACCCCCGAACCCGACAATGTCTGGAGTGAGTGGTCGACCCTTGACTCGGGCAGCACCCAGCCGGGGATCTGGCGTGGCCGGGTGCAAAGCCCCGCTTCGCGCTACCTGCAGTATCGGATTCGCCTGGGCGAAGAGCAGCTGCGGGGCGCCATTCACCAGGTGCGCACTTTTGTGCAATTGGCCAATGTGGCTCCTTTCCTGTTGGATTTACGAGTTTTGCCTTTTGGTGTGGATGCGGTGACAGGCAGCTCTGGAGCCCGCCAGTTTGACCTCGAAAGTATGCTGCAGACTGATGACCCCGATCGCCTCGGGCAGACCAGTGGCCCCCGCACGCAGTTTTCGCGTTTGCCAGATCTGGACCTTCGCACTGTGGCCTGGCGGGCATTCGACCCGAACAATGACCGTCTGCGCTTTGATGTTTATCTGCAGCGCGTGGATGGAGGGGATTGGGTGCGCATTCGCAGCGATCTGGAGGAAAGCTTTACTCTGTTGAACCTCAATGGCCTGGAAGAAGGTTATTACCGGGTGCGGGTGAACGCGCGGGACGATTTGGACAACCCGCCGGAAGACGCGGGCTCGACTCAGCGAATCAGCACGCCCTTTCTCGTCGATCACCAACCTCCGGTCATCGAAGTCGAGGAAAAGTCGGTCGATGGCGACCGCCTGCGCCTGCACTTCAGTGTCAGGGACGAATGGAGTGTAATTCGCGACGTACGTGTGCGCATCGACGGCGAAGAAGGCGTCAGCGTGCGCCCGGTGGATGGAATTTTCGATTCCAATACTGAGCGTTTTGAGTGGGAGAAAAGCCTGCGTTCCAGCGATCGCGGCAGCCTGAGTGTGGTCATTGAGGCCATTGACGAATCGGGCCGGCGTGCCAGTCACGCTTTTTCGTTGCCCCGCACGCGGAATTGAGCATTTCTGGGCGGTTTCACTTGATTACCAGACTGCTATGAAACGTACGCACACATGTAACGCGCTGACCCGCGCCGAGGTTGGACAGGCTGTCACACTCGTCGGCTGGGTGGACACTTTGCGCGACCACGGAGGCATTATTTTTGTGGATCTTCGCGACCGTGAAGGCCGCACCCAGATCGTTTTCGACCCGAATAATGCAGACTTTCAGGAGTCGATCTATCAGGTCAAGCCCGAGTCGGTGATTGAGGTCGTCGGCAGTGTACGGGCGCGTGAGCCCAATGAAGTTAATTCCCGCCTGCCTACCGGTGAAATCGAAGTGATCGCCGAGAAGCTGGTGGTTCACAACATTTCTGACACTCCACCTTTTCCCATGGAGGACGAAAAGGCCCAGCGCGTGAACGAGGATCTGCGCCTGCAGTACCGCTACCTGGATCTACGCCGTCCGTCGATGTACCGCAACCTCCACGTGCGCAGCAAAACCGCCAAGGCCACCCGCGATTATCTCGACGAACAGGATTTCCTCGAAATCGAGACGCCGATGCTCTTCAAGAGCACACCGGAAGGCGCACGCGAGTTTCTGGTGCCGAGCCGTCTGCACCCCGGAAAGTTTTACGCGCTGGCTCAGAGCCCACAGCAGTACAAGCAGATGCTAATGGTTGCCGGAGTAGAGCGCTACTACCAGTTGGCCCGCTGTTTCCGCGATGAAGACCTGCGCGCCGACCGTCAACCAGAGTTTACTCAAATCGACCTTGAGATGTCTTTCATCGACCGTGAAGACATGTATGCGCTGGTCGAAGGCATGCTCAAGCGGATCTGGAAGGATGTGCTCGGCGTCGATATTCCAACTCCCTTTCCGCGCATGCCCTATGAGGAGGCCATGAATCGCTATGGCGTCGACAAGCCAGATACCCGCTTTGGACTGGAGCTGGTGGACCTCGGTGATCTGTTTAAGGATACCGAATTCAAG
This sequence comes from Opitutales bacterium, assembly GCA_050485505.1. Classification (GTDB taxonomy): domain Bacteria; phylum Verrucomicrobiota; class Verrucomicrobiia; order Opitutales; family Oceanipulchritudinaceae; genus JAFIGG01. Next base: position 5,580 of record JBJHBN010000157.1, read on the forward strand.
GTTTTTCGCGGCGTCATGGACAACGGCGGGGTTATCAAGGCCTTCAACGCCAAGGGCCTCGCCGATGCGACCCAAGGCGAAATGCGCGATCTCGAAAACACCGCAAAATCCCTTGGAGCCAAGGGCCTCGCGTTTATTCGTGTGAGCGCTGAGGGTGAGTGGAAATCACCGATCCTCAAGTTTTTCACCGAATCCGAGCAAGCGTCCCTGAAAGACAAACTGGCGATGGAGCCCGGTGACCTGATCTTCTTTGCCGCCGCCGAATGGGACCGTGCCTGCGCAATTTTGGGTCGGATTCGCTTGGAGGCCGCCAAGCTCCTGACGGCCCGCAAGCGCCTTGAGGTTTCCGATCAGCCGTATCACTTCCTCTGGGTCATCGAGTTTCCGCTGATGATCTTCGATGAGGATGAGGGACGCTACGTTTCGGCTCACCACCCCTTC
>JBJHBN010000158.1:0-5993 GCA_050485505.1 Opitutales bacterium
CCTCTACGTGGTTTTGCATGTGCGTGAGCACGATTTGTTCGAACGCCGCGGCAGCGACCTCTATTGCGACATTCCGATCAAATTTACTCTGGCCGCTCTGGGCGGGACCATTGATGTGCCGACTTTGTCGAATGACTCTGGCCTGGTTTCGTTGAAGATCCCGGCTGGCACTCAGGATGGCACCGTCTTTAAGCTCCGCGATCGGGGTATGCCGATCCTGCGAGGCGGAGGCAAGGGCAACCAGTATGTGCGGGTGCACATTGAGGTTCCCAAAAAACTCAACAGTGAACAGCGGGAGCTGCTTGAAAAGTTCGCTCGCGTCTGTGGAGATGCGGAAGAGCCGATAGCCGGCAGTTTTTGGGATAAAGCCAAACGTATTTTCGAATAAAGGATGTCATGAAATTCGCGATCCTCGGCTCTGGAACGGGCTCCAACGCAAAAGCCATTCTCGATGCCTGGAAAGCAGGCCAACTCGGCAGCGCCGAGCCAGTAGCGATTTTTTCGGACAAACCGCAGGCACCCATTTTGCGTTTTGGGGATGTTTACGGCGTGCCTGCGCGCTATCTGGATCCCGGGCGCTTTCGGACCAAGCTGGATCCTGAAGCCGAGCAAAACTATATTGACGCCATCCGCATTGCTGGTGCGGACTGGGTTGTTTTGGCCGGCTTCATGCGCGTGATTAAACCAGCCTTCCTTGATGCCTTCCCCAAACGCATCCTGAACCTTCACCCGAGTCTCCTGCCCAGTTTCAAAGGGCTGGACGGCATCGGCCAGGCCTGGGATTATGGAGTGAAGATCACAGGTTGCACGGTGCATTACGTGACGGCTGATCTCGACGGCGGCCCGATTATTGATCAGCAGGCCGTTCGCGTCGAAGAAGACGATACGCGCGAGAGCCTGGAAGCTAAGGTCCATGCCGCTGAACACGCTTTGCTACCTAAGGTAATTGCCCAGCTCAGTCAAGGGTAGGACTTGGCGGGGGAGGATGGGTGCTTTCGTCCATCCAATTCGAACCACTTCGCAAAAAAAAGGGCTCCTCAATGGAGGAGCCCTTTTTGTTTTAGAATCAAACTTATCGCACGTGAAAATCAGGATTCGGCTTCGTCGCCACCCTTGTTTTCCTTGCTGTCGCCTTCACCACCTTCTTCGCGGCGGGGGCCACGGCGGCGGGGGCGATCATCGCGGCGGCGGGGACGGTCGTCTCCACCACGGCCTCCGCGTCCACCACGGCGGTCACCATCGCGTCCACCTTCACGGCGTGGGCCACGATCACCACGGTTTTCACGTGGGGGCTGGCTGGCATACTTTTCCTTAGCGGCTGCGACTTTCTCGCTGATGCCATCGGTTTCGCCTTCGCGGTCGGCGAGGGCCGCCACACGGCTGAGCTTTACGCGGCCACGGTCGTCGATGCCGACGCACTTGACCCACATTTCATCGCCCATGCTGCACACGTCTTCCACCTGATGCACACGAAAATCTGCCAGTTCGGAAACGTGAACCAGACCTTCCTTGCCTGGCAAACATTCGACGAATGCACCAAAGTCCTTCACGCCACGGACCACGCCACGGTAGAGTTTGCCCTCTTCGATATCGGCGGTGATCTGTGCGATTTCTTCCATCGCACGGTCCATCGACGGTCCGGAGCGGGCGTAGACGCTGACGCGGCCGGAGTTATCCTCGTCGATATCGATTTCGGCGCCGGAAACTTCGCAGATGCGGCGGATGGTTTTGCCCCCGGGACCGATGAGCAGACCGATCTTTTCGGGCTCGATCATGACCGTTTGAATGCGCGGTGCGTATTCGTTTAGCTCTGAGCGCGGCTTGTCGATGGTTTGCTCCATGATGTCGAGAATCTTGTAGCGTAGGTCACGGTTGCGGAGAATCGCTTCCTTGGCCACCTTCATGCTCAGACCCTGAATCTTCAGATCCAACTGGAAGCCGGTGATGCCATTGCGGGTGCCACAGATTTTGAAGTCCATGTCGCCGAAGTGGTCTTCGGCGCCGATGATGTCAGACAGCAGAATGTACTTGCTCAGTTTGCCTTTCTTGTCGAAGCGAGTCACCATTCCGCAGGAAATACCAGCCACCATATCGGTAATCGGCACACCCGCATCCATCAGGGCCAGAGTTCCACCACAGACCGAAGCCATTGAAGTGGAACCGTTGGATTCCATGATTTCGGAAACCAGGCGGATGGTGTAAGGGAACTCATCTTCAGCAGGGATTACCGGCAGCAGAGAACGCTCGGCGAGGGCGCCGTGACCGACTTCACGACGGCCGGGACCCATGATGCGGCCGGTTTCACCCACGGAGTAGTTCGGAAAATTATAGTGCAACAGGAAGCTCTTTTCCTTTGGGCCGCCGGTCAGACCGTCCATATCCTGGGTATCGCGCTTGGCGCCCAGGGTTGCGAAGACGATGCCTTGAGTCTCACCGCGTTGGAATAGAGCGGAACCGTGAACCCTCGGGAACAGGTCGACGGCGCATTCGATGTCGCGGAGGTCTTCCGGGGTGCGGCCATCGGCGCGCTTGTTTTCGTCGAGAATCGCACTGCGGTAGACTTCTTCCTGAAGAACTTCGAAGGCGAGCATCAACTGGTTGGAGTCGAAGCCCTCTTCGCCGTCGCGCTCGATCATCTTTTCCTTAACTTCTTCCTTGAGCACGTCGACGGCCTTGCCGCGCTCGCTTTTGCTGTCTTGGAAGACGGCATCGATCAGGCGCTTGCCGACGATCTTGCGGGCAAATTCGAGATTCTCTTCGGTGGCGACGAACAAATCGAATTCCTTTTTCGCCTTGCCTGCCTTCTTGGCCAGTTCCTTCTGGGCCTTGATGATCGGCTGGATAGCGTCCTGGGCAAATTCGAGGGCCGCGATGAATTCGTCTTCAGGGATCTCTTCGGCAGAGCCCTCAATCATCATCATTTCCTTTTCGTTGCCGACATAAATGATGTCCAGATCGGATTCATACTGCTGTTCGTGAGTAGGGTTGACTACGAACTCGCCGTCGACGCGACCGAGGCGGATACAGCCGATCGGGCCATTCCAGGGAATGTCGGAAACCAGCAGCGCCGCTGAAGCAGCGTTGACCATCAGCACGTCAGGTTCGTTCTGGAGGTCGGCGGTCAGGAGTAGACCTTGGACCTGGACCTCGTTGAAGAAGCCTTTCGGGAACAGCGGGCGCAATGGACGGTCCGTCAGGCGGCAGGTAAGGATTTCCTTCTCGGTCGGGCGTCCTTCACGCTTGAAGAAGCCACCTGGAATGCGGCCGGCGGCCGAGAACTTTTCGCGATAGTCGACCTGAAGAGGGAAGAAGTCCTGACCTTCGCGGAGGGACGTGGCTGCGGTGGCAGCGGTGAACAGGGTGGTCTCGCCGAGGCGGATGGTCACGGCACCGTTGGCCTGTTTGGCCAGGGAGCCGGTCTCGATCGTAATGTCGTATTCGGGGATCGTTACGGAATGTTTTTGCTGATACATATATTTTCTATGATTTGGATCTCAGCCACCCGTTGTCCGCTCTAGGAAGTTCGCATATCCAACACGCTTGATGGCAAGCGTTTGGACACGCGGACTTCCTACAAATGCGGGCGCTTCTAAGGGTGGCAGTATCGATCCGGTGTGGGTTTACAAAAAGGGGAGGAAGGGCACTGGCCCGACCTCCCCTTAAAAGTGAAAAGCTTAGCGGCGCAGCTTGAGGCGCTCGATCAGCTCCTTGTATTTCTCCAGGTCGTGGCGCTTCACGTAATCGAGAAGCTTACGACGACGGGCCGTCATGGCGATCAGACCGCGACGGCTGTGGAAATCCTTACGGTGAGTCCGCAGGTGCTCGGTCAGGTGAGATACACGCTGAGTGAGCAGGGCGATTTGGACTTCCGAGGAGCCGGTATCGCTATCGTGAGTTTTGTAATCGGTAATAACCGAGTTTTTATCGAGTTTTGCTTTAGACATATTTTTTCCATGGTTTTCACGGTGCACAGGGGAGACCTTTTGGATATCCCGTAAATCCAGCCCCATGCCGGATTTACCGTCTCAATTCCCAAGGGGAACGACCGTGGATAGCCCGATTGGAGACAGGCTATCTCGACGCGAAGGTGGTAAAAATGAGAATGCGCCCACTGGACGCAAGCAAAAAAGCCTAACAAATCAGGCTGCGGAAGTCCTCGACCTCACCGCTGAAGCCTCGGTCGACGCCTTTGTTGACGACGGCGACGGCGTCGTGGCTGTGAAGGGATTCCAGATGAGCGCAGGCGATCTGAAAATCGAAAATCCGGTTATCCCGTTCAAAGGGTTCGTAGAGCAGGCGCACGGCATCTTCGACGAACTTGGTCTGTGCGCCGTTGAGTTCTGCGAAGGCCTGTTCGTCTGCACGCCGGACCATCACCTGGGTTTCCGTCTTCAAGGCCTTTGCGCAGTGATCCTGGATTTCCTCCAGAGAGACGGTTTGGCCTTTGCGCACTTCTACCTTGATGCGGGCATTGCTGCGCTGACTGTGAGGGATGGCGTAGACGCCACGGTGCTCCTCGGCGTGTTCCGAAAGTTCCGCTGAGCAGGGGCAGGCAGAGCTATAGATGAAATCAAAGTGAATGATCTTGCGAAAGCGTCCGAGGTCGTCCAGCACGCCCTCGTAGGCCGCGCGGTAGTACTGCCAGCCTTCCATGCCGCTGCGCAGACTGTTGCGCAGCATCGGATAGTTGAAGCTGAGTTTGATGCGGGCGCGGCTGCTCCCGATTTGCTCGCGGTAGGCGATAAGGATGTCCTCGAGTAACTCGGGGGTGAAGACACGGTCCTTGAAGGTGTAGAATACCCGCATGATCCTCGACATGTTGATACCCTTGCGGTCGGCTTGCAGGGAAACGGTGCCCGTTACGGAGGCCTCGAGCAGGATTGGTTCGTCCCGGGCTGTCATGAATTTCAGAGGAATACGGAAATTCGAGATGCCGACCTGAGTGATCGGCACATTGGCTCCGAGGATTTCATCGGCTGCGCGGTTCTGGATGTCCGGCAATGAGTCTGAGTGTTGGGTGTTCACCTTGATAGCTGAAGAAGGTTGGTCAAAAACGGGTTAGCCTTACCTGAAAACGGCTAAAGGGCAAGTCTTCTGGAAGGTTATGCGCTTTACTGTTTGTTTAGCTTTTGCTGCGCTGGGCGAGAAAGTCCCGGGATTGGCGCTTCAGGCGCTTGAGTTTGGAGTCCATCAGGCGTTTCTGACGGGTCTCCATATGGTCGATGAAAAGCACGCCGTTGAGGTGGTCAACTTCGTGTTGAACTACACGCGCCATCCAGCCTGCGGCGACCATTCGGTGTGGTTTACCGTCGAGGTCCTGATACTTGACTTCGATGCGTTCCGCCCTGGTGACATCGCCGCGCACACCCGGAAATGAGAGGCAGCCTTCCTCTGCCCGCAAATCGTCCCCAGGCAGTATCGTGACTTCAGGGTTGGCGAGGGCGAGCGGCATGATGAGGTCGATGGGAGGTCGTTTGCCGTCGATGAGGTAATCAAGGTCGGCATCGTCCAAATGGCTGACATCGATCACGCACAGCATCAGGGCGCGGTCTACCTGCTGAGCAGCGAGGCCAATGCCTTCGGCCTCGTGCATGGTTTCGACCATGTCGCTTGCGAGTTGTTTGAGGGATTCATCGAACGTTGTGACCACTTTGCCGGTCTCACGCAGTATGGGCTCCCCGTAGCTGGTGATTCTCAATTCCATTTTTAAACTTGCTAGGATTTTTTCTGGTTAAGATGCCCAAATCGGTTAATGATGCAGCCGAAAAATGCCGTATTTTCAGAAAAATTAAAATGATGCGTCTGATCCAATTGGTGGTTTGGATGCTGGTAGCGGCATTCGCCTTCTGGCTGGGAATGAACATTCCGGCACACTTCCGTTCGGTTTCTCCCCTGGTTTTGGAAGCGGCGGGCGAGGGGACGCGGCAAGTCGACGACTTGGCTCTTAGACATCTGGATGCGGGTCGCCTGGGCCCGGCCGAGCTGCTTTGGAA
>JBJHBN010000159.1:0-5962 GCA_050485505.1 Opitutales bacterium
ACCCGCTATCCGCGCATCGTCGTGGAGGACATGCAGCGGCGCGGCATTGACGCCGAGGTAGTGCGTTTGGACGGAGCGGTTGAAATCTCGATTGAGCTGGGTGTTGCCGACGTAATTGCCGACGTGGTTGAATCCGGCCGGACCTTGCAGGAGGCTGGGTTGGTCATTACCGGCGAGCCGATCATGCAGTCCGAGGCGGTGGTGATTCGCCGCAAGGGGGCAGGTGCGGACGATAAGGATTTCCTTGCGCTGCTGGACCGTATCAATGGCATCCTTGTTGCCCGCTCATTCGTATTGCTTGAATATGTGGTTTCCGTCGCCAATCAGGAAGCGGCCTGTCGGATCACTCCCGGGGTTAAGAGCCCGACCCTGTCACCCGTCAGCGATCCGGAATGGATCGCGGTTGCGGCGATGGTGGAGACACGTGGCCTCAATCGGGTGATTGATGAGCTATCCGCATTGGGAGCACACGGCATCATTGCCCAATCGATTCGCACCTGCCGCCTCTAAGGCGGTTGGCTCGCGGCGAGGATTTTCATGTGTGGCCGCTACACGCTGACTGCTAATTCCAAGGCGCTGGCGCGCCAGTTTGGCATCGATGGAGGAAGCGCCTGGCAAGAGGGCGTTCGACCGCGCTATAATATTTCCCCGGGGCAGGGGATTCTCGCTATTTACGAGGACGCTAACCGCGATTGCCGAGCTGCGGATTTTTTCCACTGGGGGCTGGTGCCCGCTTGGGTGAAGGATCCGAACTCCAGTCGCCTGGCATTCAATGCCCGGGCGGAAACCGCTAAGGAAAAGCCGAGCTTTAAAGAGGCTTTGCGTTACCGGCGTTGTTTGATCCCAGCCAGCGGCTGGTATGAGTGGAAGCGGAGCGGGCAGGTCGTTCAACCTTGGTATATTCGACCGGCGGAGGGTGAGTTGTTCCTGTTTGCCGGCCTTTGGGAGCATTGGCAGGAGCCCGGCGGCTCGGAAATTATGTCTGCCTGCATACTGACGACCTCCCCGACGCCCGCGCTTTCCAAAATTCACCCGCGCATGCCGGCGGTGTTGCTACCTGAGGCCTGGCAAGCCTGGATGGAACCGCGCGACCAGGATCCGGATATCTGCGAAAAATGTTTCAGCAAGGTACCCGATAGCTATTTCCAGGCGCATCCGGTGGGGGAGGCGGTTAATCGCGTCAGCCAAGACTCGTCTGAATTAATCGAGCCTGTAGCGGATCTGGCCTCTGACCAGCTGCAATTCAATTGGTAGGGCAATGCACGTCCAGGCAGGCAAAGATACGGTGCTGGTGGTTGGGCTGGGTAGTTTTCACGCCCGCTTTGTAGCTGAAAATCAGGCCAGTTTTCCTGGCATCACCTGGGTTTGGGCACATGCTCCAGCCAGTGTATGGGACGAAGAGAATCGGCGCGCAAGGGAGAACGAATCCTATCTCCAGGCGCTTGGCATGCGCTCCTTCGATCCGAGTCTCGATGCCGATCGGTTGCTGGGCATTATGGTGTTGACCGGTGATGGTCGCTGGCGGGCCGAGGAGTATAAGAAATGGAGCTGCTTCGGTTGCCCTATATATCTGGATAAACCATTCTGTACCTGTTTGGAGGAGTGGGCGGCCTTACAGAAATGTGCTGAGCAGTGCCGAATTCCTTGGTCGACCGGATCGTCCATGCGGTTTTACAAAGGTTGGCAGGCCTTGGTAAGGGCCTGCGGAGAGGGGCTGGATCGCATTCAGCTACAGGCTCCCTGGCCCCTGCGAAGTGGCCGCGAAGGTTGGTGCTGGTACGGGGTGCATGCCATTGAACTGCTGGCTCATGCAGTGAATAGTCCCTTGGCGGCTGTGCAGGTGCAAGAGACAGGAGGGGGACGGATCCTTGAAGCACAGTTTGCCAGCGGACAAATCGGCGAAATTCGCAGCAGTGATTCCTTTTCCGAGTTGCGACTGAGCGTAGAACGGGCTGGCGAGGTCGAAACCCATTGTTTTAGGTCAGAAGCACCTCTCCTTTATCGCAATCTATTGGAGGCCGTTTTGGGCTTTTTTGAGTCGAAACGGCGTTGGCAACGCCCGCTCGAGCTTGAAAATACTGCCAAGCTGTTGCATTTCGGATGGGAAAGTCAGCAAACAAAAGGTCTGAAGTGGAACACAGGGTTTATTGAATACGGATACTAATTTGCTGGAGTGTCAAAAAACAGCTAAAAATAGTAAGCTGCAGAAAATTTCGATTTTTTTCTTGCGCACCCCAAAAAATGTGCGATGTTGAAAGCACATCAAAGATCCCGTAAGGGAGTTTTGGGGTAACAAAAAGGAGTAGTGAAATAGAAAACAATGGCAGGCGGCTTAGGGGTAGGCCGCCTGCCTTATGTACAAATCTCGCCTTTTGGATGGTTTCAAAGTAGCGAACACACGTCAGTGGTTCGTTCGGTGTTTAAAACCACACCGGATTCTCTTCCGCAGCTGCAAGCCGGTTTCGTAGTAATTCGAGCAGATCGGGATGATCTCCGATCAAGGGGCTCATGTAGGTTTTCAAATTCGGCTGGCTTTGTTCTGCGTTTGCGCAGATTTCCGCGATGTCGCCACCTGGGCCGGCGTGGCGGCCCGGGGATAGGAAAAGCAGGGCGACAAGGATTTCGCCACTGTTCCAGCCCTCTTCCGAGAGCACGGTTTCCAGCAGCGGTTCGTTGAAGGCGTAGCGTTTGCCCTCGCGGCGTTCCATGGAGGCAGGCCGCAGGCTGGCGATTTCCTGTTGGAGTTTGATCTGGAGGATTTCCGCGATGCGGTCGCGCATGCGGGCGACTGCCGGCTGGGGAGAGCCGTGATCGACCAGAACCACATTGGGCTGCTTGAGTTTATGTTCGGAGATGCCATTGCGGATGTTGTTCGCGACGATCTGGATCAAGTCATCCGCTGGTGCTTCCGGGTCCACACCCAGAAATGGGCCGTGCGCGATCTGGAAATCTCCCAGTTTTTCGCGTAGGGCGACGATCCGCTCCGGCATGTATTCCAGCACAGCTGCAGTGGGGCCAATGAAAAATGGCAGAATACAGAAGCTGCGGGCACCCGCATTCCAATCGGTTTTCAGCTGGCGTTCCCAGACAAGCGCTTGCTCGCCCCCGAGCGCTTGGGGGTCGATGCGGCTGGAGTGGAGCAGGGAGACTGGCAGCACCTCCCGTCCGCTGGCCGTCGACAGCGCGGCGGCCCAGTGTTTGAGGTTCAAATAGCTCGCTGGGCGCAGCGAGCCATTGTCGACAAGGTAGGTGCGATCGAATTGCATGAAAGGGAATGAGATAGCACCCGTCGGCAAAAAAACCAAGCCTGCAGGACGGTTTCCGCTGGCAATTGGGTGGCTGGATCCTGATAATTCCAATCTCTTCTTTCTTGACTTTTGATCGTTTTTGGCAAAAAGCTTTCAAAATCTATCACCCCTCGTGAGATTATGGCCAATTCCCCAACCCCTTCCATCGACCGGAACCTAGTCAGCAACTTGGTCCGTCAGGCGGTTTATCGTCAGATGGGCTTGAAGGCACCGCAGCAGGGACCGAATCCTCTGGTCGTCAATGTAAGTGCCCGCCACTGTCATCTGACGCAGGAGGCCGTAGAAATTCTTTTTGGCAAAGGCCACAAGTTGACGCCGATGAAATGGCTGTATCAGGAAGGCCAGTATGCTGCCAAGGAGTCCGTGACCCTGGTCGGCCCCCGCAGTCGCGTCATTTCCAATTTGCGCATTCTCGGCCCTTGTCGTGACATCAATCAGGTGGAATTAGCCTATACCGATGCGATCGCGCTGGGCTTTGACATCCCGACCCGCGCTTCCGGTAAGATCGACGGCACTCCCGGCTGTATGTTGATGGGGCCAAACGGCTTTTTTGAAATGCCCGACGGTGTCATCCGCGCCGCGCCCCACGCCCACCTCAGCCCGGCCGATGCCGAGTTTTATGGCGTCAAGACTGGCGACATGATGAAACTGCGTGTTGGTGGACCTTTGGGCATGACTTTTGAGAAGATGCTCGCCCGTGTGGATCCCAGCTTTAAGTTGGAGGTTCACATTGACACCGACGAGGGCAATGCCTGTGGCTTGCGCCCGGACACCCCTGTCGAGCTTATTAAATAACTCTTTCCATATTAATTAACCGAAAAAGGATACCAAATGAATGAATCAGTTGGACTCGTCGAAACCAAGGGTTTCACCGGCGCTGTTGAAGCCAGTGACGCCATGGTAAAGGCTGCCAGCGTCGATCTGGTCAAAACCGTACAGATCGGTGGTGGTTTCATCACGGCAATCGTTAAAGGCGACGTCGGCAGCGTAAAAGCGGCCGTCGAAGCTGGTGCCGAAGCCGCACGCAAGGTAGGAGAGCTCGTGGGTTCCCACGTCATCCCTCGCCCGCACGGAGACTTGCTCAAACACTTTGATGTGTAAGCCGGACTCCCATATTAACCGTAATCATACTTATTAGGAGACTATTACCATGGCTGTACAAGCATTGGGAATGATCGAAGCAAAGGGACTGATCACCCTTCTCGAAGCAAGCGATGCTGCCCTCAAGGCGGCGGATGTGACCATGTCTGGCTGGGAAAAAGTTGGCAGTGGCCTCGTTACCGGTTTTTACCGGGGCGATGTTGCCGCAGTCAAAGCTGCAGTTGAAGCCGGCGCTGAATCGGGTCAAGCCGTTGGCGAAATCGTCAGTGTGCAGGTGATCCCGCGTCCGCACGACGATCTCGGCAAGCTGACTTCCGCGATTTAATTCGCCCGAAACGATTCAAAGCGCCTCCGCCGCAATGAAGATTCTCGTCGCCAATCTCGGTTCCACCTCCTTCAAATACCGCCTCTTTGATATGGATGCGGGGTCTGAGCGTATGCTCGCCAAAGGAGGTTACGAACGGGTCGAAGACCACGGAGTCGCGATTTCTGACGCCTTGAAGAAGCTCGTCGACGAAGGGCACTTGTCCTCGCCGGACGACCTCGATGGTGTCGGTTTCAAGACGGTGTTGGGCAAAGACCTGTCGGGCTGCGTTGCGGCGGATGAGAAGGCCCTTGCGGCACTTGATGGCCTAGCCGCCATCGCACCGGCTCACAATCCGGCCTACGCCAAGGGAATTCGGCAGTTTTCCAAGTTGACCAAAGCACGGCTTGTGGCCCTGTTCGAAACCAGCTTTTATCAGTGGGTTCCGGAACCGGCCAAGCGCTACGCGGTGCCGCCTTCCTGGCACGCCGCCGGCATTCGCCGCTACGGTTTTCATGGGGCCAGCCACAAGTTCATTGCCGAACGCTCCGCCGCTTTGCTCGACCGTCGGGATATCGTTGAACGCGTACAGCAGCTCTACGTGAAAGGCCCAGGTCCGGAACCACAAGGCAAACCGCCTCTGCGGGTGGTTTCCTGTCACCTCGGTGGCAGCAGCTCCGTAACTGGCATCCTCAACGGCGTTGCGATTGGCAGCAGCATGGGGCTTTCGCCGCAGAGTGGGCTGCCGCAGAACAACCGGGTCGGCGACCTCGATGCTATGGCCATTCCGCTCGCTATGAAAGAGCTGGGATTGAGCTTGGAAGAGGCCGTTGAGGCGCTCTCGAAAGAGGGTGGTTTACTCGGGCTCAGCGAGGTCAGCAACGACCTGCGCGACATCGATCAGGCTGCGGAAAGCGGGGATGCGAAGGCACAGCTCGCCATCGACCATCTGATTCACAGTATCCGTCATTACATCGGTGCCTACGCCTTCGCGATGGGCGGGCTTGATGCAATTGTTTTCACCGCCGGTATCGGCGAAAATCAAGGCTCACTGCGCAAGGCTGTGTGCGAGGGCCTCGAATCTTTCGGCATCATCATTGATGACACCGCCAACGCCCAGAAGTATTCCGGAGAAGCATTTCTCCAGGCCGAGGGCTCGGAGGTGAATATCATGGTGATTCCCACCAACGAAGAACTGGTTGTCGCCCGGGAGACCTGGCGCCAGCTGCAAAAGTAACTGACTTTCATC
>JBJHBN010000160.1:0-5959 GCA_050485505.1 Opitutales bacterium
TGCCCCTTCATCGGCTTGTCGATATACATCGTGTGCATACAGGGAGCATCAAAACCCGTCAGCCACATGTCCCGCACAATGACCAGCTTCAACGGATCATTCGAATCTTTGAAACGCTTCGCCAGAGCCTCCCTCCGTGGTTTGTTGCGGGCGTGCTCCTGCCATTCCAGCGGGTCGGAAGCGCTCCCCGTCATCACCACCTTGATGGTGCCCTTGTCGTCTTCATCGTGGTGCCAATCGGGGCGGAGCTTCGTGATGGCTTTGTATAGATCGATGCAGATACGGCGGCTCATGCAGACGATCATCGCCTTGCCTTCCATCGCCTCCAGTCGTTCCTCGAAGTGCGCCACCAAGTCTTCGGCAACCAGCGTCAGCCGCTGTTCCGTGCCGACCATTGCTTCCAGCCGTGCCCACTTGCTTTTCAGCTTCTGGCGAACTGCCTCTTCTTCCCCCTCGGTCAGTTCCTCGAATTCGGGATCGATCTTTGGCTTTTGGTCTGGGGCCAAGTCGATCTTCGCCAGCCTTCCCTCGTAGTAAATCCGCACCGTTGCGCCGTCTTCCACGGCTCGCTGAATATCGTAAATGTCTAAGTAATCGCCAAACACGGCGGGCGTGTTCTTATCGCCACTTTCGATGGGCGTTCCTGTGAAGCCGATAAAGGACGCATTCGGCAGCGCATCCCGCATGTGACGAGCGAAGCCGTCGATAAAGTCATATTGGCTCCGGTGCGCTTCGTCGGCAATCACCACGATGTTGCGCCGGTCGGAGAGCAGCGGGTAATTGTCCCCTTTTTGCTCCGGCATGAACTTCTGAATTGTCGTAAAGACCACGCCGCCACTGGCGACCTTCAGCAGGTCCCGCAACTCCCCACGATCCTTTGCCTGCGTGGGTTTCTGCCTCAGCAACTCGTGGCAATTGGAGAACGTGCCGAAGAGCTGATCGTCCAGATCGTTCCTGTCCGTCAGCACCACCAGCGTCGGGTTCTCCATCGCCGGATGGGTGATGACCTTCCCGGCATAGAACGCCATGGAGAGGCTCTTGCCCGAACCCTGCGTGTGCCAGATCACGCCGATGCGTTTATCGCCGTACTCACCCGAGTCCTCGGAAACGTACTCGATGAAGTCCTCCGACACCCCCACGATCCCGCCGCTGGATACATCCGCTTCCGGGTCTGCACCGCACGCTCTCAATGTGGCTGCCAGCGCCTTCTTCACCGCCCAGAATTGGTGATAAGCAGCCGCCTTCTTGACCACCTTTGTGCCGTCGTCCTCGAAAACGATGAAGCTCCGAAGGTAATCCAGAAACCGCTCCCTGCTGAAGATGCCCTCCGTCAGCACGTCCATTTGCGGCTCGGTCAGTTCTGCAATCCGCACCCCGTCCACGGTGCGCCAGGGCATGAACCGCTCCCAGTCCGCCGTGAGCGTCCCCGCCTTCGCCTCGAAGCCATCCGTAATGACCAAAAGTTCGTTGAAGGTAAACAGGCTGGGAATCTGTGCTTTATAGGTCTGGAGCTGGTGGAACGCCTTCTTCACCGTGGCGTTTTCATCGGCGGGGTTCTTGATCTCAAGCACCCCCAGCGGCAAGCCGTTCACGAACACCACCACATCCGGACGCCGGGTGTGCCCCGCCTCCGTGATGGTGAACTGATTCACTGCCAGCCAATCGTTGTTGTCCGGCTGCCGGAAATCCACCAACCACACCACGTCGTGCTTGATGCGACCGTCCTCGTGGTACTCCACCGCCACGCCGTCTGTCAGCATCCTATGAAATCGCCGATTGTTCTCCATCAGGCTTGGCGTCTCCGTCCGCAGCACCTTGCGCACCGCTTCGTCGAGCGCCTCCGCAGGCACCTGTGGATTGATGAGAACCAGCGCCTCCCGTAACCGCCCCTCCAGCACCACCGTGTCGTAACCAGAGCGCTCGGGAGCCTCCCCATCGGGAGCCAAGGCAGGACCATGCGCCGTCTCGTACCCCATGGAGGAGAAGAGCGAGAGCAGGGATTCTTCGGCGGTGTTTTCAGAGAGGAAGGCGGTCATTTCAAGGTGCCTTAGCAGCGGTGGTAGCAAACGATTAAATAAGCAAACCCAGTAAATTCAACGCTTTGCGTGCTACTCCACCTTTCATAAACAGATAATCTTTAAATAAACTAAGCCCAGAAAGGGAGATATCTGGCGAACTTCCGAGATACTCCTACTGACTCATCAGCTTTGATAAGTTCTTCATCCAACGCCGCCGCGATGATCTGAGATACGGACGCAGATTTTTTCTCGGGTAATTTGAACCTTTTACGCAGAGACTGATTCGTCATATATTCGCGCATCACGTATCTAAGGACACAGTGTTGGTAACAGGCTCTCACTCGATCATTTCGATCCATCTCTGTAAACGGACGTGGCCCAAAAATCGTCACCGTCGTCCTCTTTAGGGGCACAGTGATATCGGGAGCTGGAAGCTGGTAGGCTTCAACATTAAAGATGACCTTATCAAATCCACTTCCCTTTTCTTCGCAAATACCCATACGGCGCACTATCGCTGCTAACTGTTCATTCCGAGATTGGTATCCATCAATGAATCGTACCGGTGCAACAACCGGCTCACCAGGATTTGAAATTTCTATACGATTCTTGTAAATCTCAATCATAACCGAAGTGCCGCTTAAAGTGAAATCTTGATGAATAAGTGCATTCGCCACGAGTTCCCGAATGCAAATCTCTGGTACCCACTTCACCTCTTTCCGGAGAGCTTGCTCTATCACTTCATTCTGGGGTAATCTGTCCATGATGAATTGGACCAGCCCGGAGAATCCAACAGCTATTCCTTTCTGCGCAGTATGATCACGTACCGTAATTAACTTGTTATCCCCTTCATAAACAATCACCCGAGCACCTTTCCTTTCCACATCCGGAAAGGAATTCAGCCTCTTGGCAAGAAGCAAAGCGCCAATGCGCAAAATCGAAAATCCCGATGACTCCGACACGATCAATCGTTCCTCTGATAAGCGATAAAGCACTGCTTCCCGATTCGAGGGGTACGGCATTCCTAGTAAATCGAAAAAACCTTGTGTATCCAGCAGGTCTGTAACCTTCTGGCCAGTTAATCCCTGTGCTGCCGGTTCGTCCAGCCAATGAGGAGCACCTTCCGCGAAAATCTCCCTCAAGCGATCTTCGCTCATGGGAACCAAGTTTTCCCCTGAACGCATCAGGTAAGAACCCTCGAAATTATAGGCAGTGCCCCGAGGACGCGATGGAACCTGAAACACAAGTACTCGCCCGCTGGGGTGAATCACCTCATACACATTCACCCGAAAGCCCACCTTCTCAAAAATCTTGCTTGTAATGCCTACAATATCAGGAAAGGCCAACGTCCCTACAATCTCTCGCGGAGGCGCATCCTTCACTCCTAATACTAAGTGCCCACCACCTTCGTTAGAAATAGCGACACAATATCGAAACAACTTCTGATTGTCAAATTGTCGCTTTGCTTCCTTGAATTCCAGACACTGGTGTTCCCTTGGGAGTTGTCGCCAAAGATCGATTTGCTCCGCAGTGAACATCACACCACCTCCGCCGCTTTGGCTTCCGCTTCACCAACCCGCACCTCTCCCGACAGCAGCTTCGGCAGCAGGGCGTCCCTGACTTGGCTCAGGCTCTTGCTCTCTTCGTCCCGCCCCCTCGCCAGCGCAAAGAGAGGAGCCACAGAACCGTGGAAAGCCTTCGAGACGTTCTCGGAAGGAACAACCACAGGAAGTTGTTCAAGGCAGTTAGTCGGCACGCGTTGCCGCCCTGATGAGCCAGTCATGTTTGCGATGCAGTGCGACCGGAAGTCTTCCGACCGTGCAAGAAGATATGGATAGTGAACCGGCAATCTTTCGCCTGCCCTTAGAACGATGTATTCCGTTGAGCCCCAGCCGACTTCACCGTCTCCAAGGAAATCCACGAAGGCGGTCTTGCCATTCTCCAAACACGGGGTAATTCGGGCAAGGAGGGTGTCCCCATTCATGAAGCGGGAACCGGAGCCGAACTCTCGCTTCCACCAATCTAGCGCCCGAAAGCCGTTGGTGGGCATATTCTTCATGTCGAGGTAGGTTGCATTTTCGCCCTTCTTTAGTGGATACGAAGGATTGATCTGGATGACCTCTGCAAATTCCTTCACCTCCCACCCCTCCGGAATCTCTCCCAAGTCCGAATCCTGAAAGCTGTCTGGAAAGAGTGTCGCGATGTCGGGAGTGACGCCAAGCTTGGCAAGCTCTTCATCGGGCGAGGTGCCGCTGGCTTTTGCCTCCGCCTTCACCCGCACAGGCAGGAAGTCCACGAACCAGCTCTTGAACAGCGCCCGAGCCATCGCCTCCAGCGTCTCGTTCATCCGCCGGTTCAGTTCGATCTTGTCGTCCAGCGTCCCGAGGATATGGGCGATGGCTTTCTGTTCGGGGAGGGGTGGGAGAGGGATGGTTAACTGCTTAACTGTAGACACCTTTATATTCTGCTGCACAGAGCCCGTTGCCACTGACATCAGTCTCTGTTGTCCCAGTGGGGAGTTGAAAAAGTAGCGGAAGAATAGGGGGTCCGCCATAGTCTTATTGAGCCGAAACCTTATCAGGAAAGCTCCGGGAAGAACTGGCTTGTGATAACCTTGGAACAAAGCAGTTGTTCCCACTCTACCCGAACGGCTGATGACTAGGTCGCCAATCTCAAGAAAGTGCTTTTTGAATTTCTCGGTGTCGAGATTCGCTAACGGCATAGTCCCAAGATTTATCCAGCCCGACGGATCAAGATCAGTGGTGCGTAAGGTGGCAACCCTACCCATCGGATCATAACAGTCCCCGCTAAACCGAGGACCAAATGCACTATCTGTCACGATAGCGGAAAATGTAGCCTCAGGATACTCACTCGCCATAGCCCAACCCCTTCAAATTCTTCTTTATTGCCGCTTCCGCCTTCGCTCTGCAATCTTCGGCGGACAGGTCCAGGCGAGCGGATTCTTCGAACTGCTGATAGAGCGTGGTGGCTACGAGATGGATCATTGACTTCCCTCCGTCATCGCTGTCCCCGTCAGGACTTGGTTCAGCGCAATATTGATGTAGTAGCTATTCCGGCCAATCCTCTTTTTTTCGAGAAAACCCTGTTCGGTCAGTTGTTCCAAATACTTGGTCGCGGTCAGGCGGCTGACCTGAAGGTCTCGTTCAAGGAAGGCGATGCGCGTGTAGGGGTGCATGAAGAGGGAATTGATCAAATCCTGACTGTAGAACCGGTGCTTTTCCCTGATCCGGTGCTTGTAGTCGCGCAGTGCGTCTTTGATGGCATGCACTGTCTGGCAGGTTTGAGTCGCCGTTTGCTCCACGGCGTCGAGCATGTAAAGCACCCATTCTTCCCATAAGCCCCGATCCCGGACTTCTTGGAGAAGTCGGTAGTAGTCTGCTTTATGACGGACGATGTAACGGCTAAGGTAGAGGATGGGAATGTCGAGCAGTTTTTCCATGACGAGGTAGAGAACATTGATAATCCGACCGGTGCGTCCGTTGCCATCATAGAAGGGGTGGATGGTTTCAAAGCGATGGTGGATGAGCGCCATCTTGATGAGCGGATCAACGGGGAGAAACTCTGGCTCGTTGAGGACCTTCTCGAGATCGGTCATGAGTGCAACGATTTCTACCGGTGATTGGGGCGGGGTGTAGACCACGTTCCCGGCTCCGTCCCGAAGATTGGTGCCGGGGACCCTTCGGAAGCCGGCATCGTTTTGCTCCAGTTCCTTCTGGATAGCTATGATATGGTTACAGGTCAGGAGTCCTGTTTCCTTAACCAGATCAAAGCCCACCCTCAATGCCTGACGATACCTGAGGACCTCCTTAGCGGCAGCGTTTGCTCCAGATTCAGGGAGAACATCGTCCTTATAAAGTTCATCATGGGTAGTGACGATGTTTTCAATTGCAGAGCTATCCTTGGCTTCCTGCATGACCAGGGTG
>JBJHBN010000161.1:0-5950 GCA_050485505.1 Opitutales bacterium
GCCCGTCAAACAGCAACGGTTTTGATACACCTTCAGAATCACCTCACGAAAGGCACCCTGACCAATGCGCGCTTTGATCGATTGCAGGCGTTCCTCGCCATCTTTCGAATCCGGGTCATGGACAAAACCCTCCGGGACCGCAGGTGCAATATTGAGCCTCCTTGCCACATTAGCCTCGTCATCCCCATCTATCATTCCCAAGATGCTTTGTGAGAACCCATGCTGGGTGAGAAATTCAATCAGCTGGGTCAAGGCCGCCGAACAATACCCATCCCGCAAATAGCTTTTAGGAATCCCATCCAATACCCAAGGACTTGATTCCTTCTGTTTCTGTTCCTCAAGCACTCGTTCCCGCAAAGCAACCAACCGCTCCAACGAATCGACCGACCAAATATCCCGACAATCCTCAAACCCCAGCGGCACGGCCCGCAACATCTCCTCCAGCAACTCCAGCGCCCGCAAGTAGGAGGCAGCCCTGCCACTGCCTGAGACGTTGGTGGAGTGGAGGTAGGTGGTGAAGTTGGATTTGGTTGTCATGTAACAATCCAACCCGGGCAAACCGAGATCGACGAGCAAAAAGCACTTGCCTTAATGATTCGGGATTCCAGGTTATAATCTCGTTATGGCGCAACGTAGATACTGCATTTTCGTCAATACCCTTTGCGGAGGGATGACACCCGTCTGGCGCGACGAGACCGGGAAATGGATCGTCTACGAAACCGAAGCCGAGGCGCTTGCTGAGGTTATGGACCTCTACAACGACCGCCTCCGTCAATACCTTGATGGGGAGCGGGATTTTGAAGATGCTGCGGAGATTGAAGACATCGTCTGCGAAGTCACTCAGCTACCGGATGGCTCAATAGTGGATGAATCGGGGCAGGTTTTTGGGCTGGCATAAAAGATTTATCACACTGTTCTGGCTTTTTCATAGAGTTCGGCAGGCATTGGGTTAGCTAATTCCCAGATCATCTGAATCGGACGGTTGGATTCATAGGAAATTAATTTATCCGCGGGCCCCAAAAACAAAAAGGGTGAAGGTTCTCCCTCTTCATTTTTTCCCATACGAGCGAAAAATAAAATTTGATAACCACGTTCTTTCCAGTGAATATAATTCTGTCCTGATATGCTGCTTTGGGTAGCCGCCGCTTGTGACTCCCAGTGCAATCGTCGCCGACTAATCGCGTAGTCTTTATATCTCGTGGTGGGTGCAAAATCTTTATCCTCTTTGCGGAAGGTAACAAAATGCAAATAGGTCTTGAGTGGGTCTATATGAATTACGCCGACCCCCGTGGGCCCGGTCCTTTCGAGCGTCGCAAGCCCAAATGCCGCAGTGATCTCGCGGTAGCCATAAGCAGCATGGAGTCGCAAAGCACAGGGATAACCAAGATCTATTTCAGAGGAAGGAAAAGGATGTTGATTGCAGCGCCATCGGATTACTTCACCGAGATCCTTGGTAGAATGCCTATTTTGCTTCCATGCTTGGATTGAATCTTGGATATTAGCAAACCCCAGTTCTTTACCGCTTTTCGACCAAAGCGTGTAATGTAGAGAGCATTTTTCTTCAGGGCTCATGTTGTATAAGGAAGCTTCCTCCGCCACTTTCGCATCTGTCAATTTAGCCAATCTCTCTAGAAAAACCGGATCCGTCCTTCGACATACCCTCCTCAAAGTTCGGCGAGCATCATGAAGCTGCGGATCTTTAACCTTTTCTGTCCCCATAGCTAGGGCCTTCCACTCGGACCAAGTCCGGTTTTTCAACAGTACCAATGGATTCAAATCACTCTCTGCAATAAACTCGCCAAACTCTGGCACTCGTCCAATGGCTTGAGTCATAGTTTTAATGACTTCTGGAACAAACGCGCTCAAATTCCCTAGCGAATGCCGGATATTCTCCAAGACGTGCTCCCGCGCAACCCGTTCCAGCTGTATATTGCAGCCTGGGGGAAGATTTGGAAAATCCCTTTCTACCTCTTCATCTATTCGGCGCCTGCTTTTACTAAGGAGCGCGCTAAATTTTCGATCAATCCGGTATTTCCGATGTGTTTGTCCCACAAAATCAATAACCGTTAGACAATCCTTTTCGGGCGCATGGCGAAGTCCGCGCCCTAATTGTTGAAGAAATACGGTCAAGCTCTCCGTAGGCCGCAAAAAAAGCACCAGGTTAATTTCTGGGATATCCACCCCTTCGTTGAAAATATCAACTGTAAAAAGAAACCTTAACCGCCCCTCTCGAAATTCACTAATCCGCCGGTTTCGTTCCTCGCGAGGGGTTTCTCCGCAAATCATCTCGGATGTGATTCCCTTTTCCTTGAAGCGGGCAGCCATAAATTTGGCATGTTTTACCCCAGCACAAAACCCGATTCCTCTGATTGTTTCTGTTACTGGTTGGTAACGGGCCAGGGCCTTGAAGATCGCATTTAAGCGGTTAATAGCCCGTAAATCATCTCCGGTGTAGACCGCTTCCAGCGCATTGACATCATAACGTCCATTGCGCCAAAAACTCTCATCCGCTGTCGAGATAGGATCTGTTACACCAAAGTAATGAAAAGGACAAAGGAGCTTTTCTTCAAGTGCTTCTGGCAAACGTATCTCTGCAGCAAAGCGGTGGTCAAAGTCGGGGAGGATGGAGCTGCCATCCATTCGTTCAGGGGTTGCAGTCAGACCAAGAAGAATCTTCGGGCGTAGATGCTCAAAAAGAGGCCTGTAGGAGTTTGCGATGCCGTGATGCGCTTCATCTACTATGACAAAATCAAAATGATCCGTGCCGAGTTCTTGCCAGGGCTTTCGAGTATTTAAACTTTGCACCGATGCAAAAACGACGTCCCATTGCTCTGGAACTTGCCCATCGACAAGCAACTCACCCATATTGAAATCCCGCACAATCGCGCGAAAACAATCCCTTGCTTGTTGTAGGATTTCTTTTCGATGAACGACGAATAACAGCCGGGAGTTAGTTGGATGGGAACGGCGGTAAGCCGTATAGTCAAATGCTGCAATAAAAGTCTTGCCTGTGCCAGTCGCAGAAATCACCAAATTCCGGTGAAATCCAGCTTCGCGCTCTGCGACTAAAGCTTCTAAAATTCTTTCTTGAAACGCACGCGGTTGGATTTCGAGAAAAAAACGAGGTCCCTCTTCGCTTGGTTTACGTGCGTGTTGAACTGCCTGCCTAAATAGTTCGGGCTGCTCTGGATCGAAAGGTAAGAATTCATCGCGTAACCAATACGTTTCAAATTCTGCCGCAAACCGTTGTAAGACATGCGGCATATCCTGCGCCGTTACCTTAACAGTCCACTCCAGGCCACTGGTCATTGCGGGACGACTCATGTTGGCGGATCCGATATACGCCGTAGAGAAACCGCTGTTCCTTACAAAATGATACGCCTTGGCATGAAGCCGCGTCCGCTCAGTATCGTAAGACACTCTAACCTTGAAAGAGGGCTGACGTGCCAGCCATTCGACTGCAGCTGGATCGGAGGCTCCCATATAGGAAGTAGTGATTATTCGAACTGGAACACCTCTTTGCGACATTTCCTCAAAAGCAGGCATCAATAATTGCAACCCCGACCATTTAATGAAGGAAACTAGAATATCCACTCGATCTGCCGACATCATCTCCGATCGTAACTCTCGCTCCAATTGAGGGTCATCTGCCGATCCAGTTAACAAGCTACTGAAACGTAAAGACGTTTCGGGTTCAGGCAACAGAGAATCCTTTTCGGATTGTCGAACCTGACGTAAAACATGCTGGGGACCTGTCGTGAGTAAGCATTTTTTCTGCGTATACTCCAGCCCATCGCATTCTGCAAGCAACTGGATCAGACGATTCAACAGAAGCACCCGCTCGCGCTCATTTTTCTGCGGCAACGCCCCCTTCAATATCTGCCTAACAAATTGAGCCATCACATCTGGTTCGGCATCCTCTTCGATTTTTGCCAAGCTTGGAACCATATCTGGATGAGCCATCAGAACTTCCTGAAGATCCTCATCTAGCAGCCGGTCGTAAAGTCCTTTAGGCAACATGCTGCTTATGATGTGCGTTCAATGCCATTATTGGCCAGGAGAAAATGGCAATTGCATTCCATCCCTTGTCCTTTTTCTCATCAAGCGGCGGGATGAAATCCGCTATCTTAAACCCTCCCACTCAATAACTTTTTTAAATTCTCCAGTACGGGCAAATCCGCAGGAGCCCATTCTATTTCTCTAGTTTCCTCTGCAGCTAACCAACGTAGGGCGGTATGTTCGCGTAACACCAGTAAAGGGCGTTCCTGACAGCGAGCTATATACGGTATTAGCCGAATCATACCAAAAGGATATTTGTGCTCAACCGATTTAAGTGGTTTCAGTTCTCCTAGCTCCAAAGAAAGCTCTTCACGAATCTCCCGCCGAAGCGCATCCTCTCGACTTTCGCCTGCCTCTAACTTGCCGCCAGGGAATTCCCACAATCCTCCCAACGACTTACCCTCAGGACGTCGCGTGGCAAGAATAGTATTATGTGCATCGATCAGAACGAGACAGGTGACTTCAAGCATTATAGAAAATAGAGCGGTGTTTATTGTTCAAATACCCAATCGACTCTATACCCTTAGCAGCAACGCCCGCTTCTCTTCTAACCATTTATAATGTCTGCTGGCACGTCCAAATTTCTGAAGCTGGCTATACCTTCAGTCCTACGCACTCACCCTCAACCGCTCCAGACGCCACTGCATGGCTTCATCGGAGGGCCAGAAGCGTTTTTCGCGGGGTAGTAGGACGCTGCGGCCTTCGAGTTTTAGGAGTTCTTTGTGGCCTTCGAGGCGGTCGTCGAGGCAGGGGGTTACTTTCCAGGTGAGTTTGGTTTCGCCGGCGAAGGGGGCGATGAGGTGGCGGTCGAGGGCCCAGTGGTGGTTTTTGCTGAGGGCGATGCCGTTGGTGGGGTGGTCGTTGTGGCTGATGGCAAAGGGAATCAAATGACAGGCATCGACAATGCTGAGGTCGTCGAGTCGGAAGCGGACGCCGGATGCTGCGCAGCGGTAGTCGTAGACGTCTTTGATGATTCGGGCAAAGGCGGCGGAGCGGACGGGGTCCGATTCGGCTTGGAGGGGGTCTTCGGCAACTTTCTCAACTCTGTGGAATTGGCTGATCAGGTCCAAGAGGGCGTCGCGTTGGGCGGGGAAGTAGCGGGCGATGAGGGCTAGGCGAATGTGCTCGCGCTCGACGGGGTCAGAGAGGTAGCGAAACAATTCGGGGTCAAATCCTGCATGACCCATTTGTTCTCTTATCCATTTAACTGAGGGTGAGTTCGCCGCATTTTCGCCGGGTCGATAAAGTGACCTTCCGGTAGGATCGTAAATCATCCAGATTCCATCCCCACACAGGTGCCAGAAGGGATAGTGTATCTGATTATGGTCGCCCTCCCTGCCCACGATGGCTATGTATTCGCGGTAGCGTTGAATGAGTTCGTCGGATAGGGTGAATCGGTTGGCACGAACGCGGGCTCCTTCGATGAGGTCGATCAAGCTCAGCAGCAGGGCTGGTTTGTAAGGCTTCTCCCAACCCGATCCGCGGTCGCGCTTCAGGTTGTAGAGTTTTGCCAGTAGATCGTCCAAGGGCATTTATACAGCCAAATAGGTTTTGGGCGGATATGGAAGTTAAAAAGGGTTGAAGGGGTTGTGGGTTGTGGGTTGGTGGAGTGGTGGGTTGGTGGAGTGGTGGAGTGGTGGAGCGGTGAGGCTGTAGGCGGTGGGGCGGTGAGGCTGTGGGCGGTGAGGCGGTGAGGCTGTGAGGCGGTGGGCGGTGAGGCGGTGGAGTGGTGAGGCGGTGGAGTGGTGGAGCGGTGGGGCGCGATCAGGACATAGGTAACACTTTTGGCTCAGGACATAGGTAACAGTGTGTATGTCCGGTTGGATGCCTTGATAGGTGGTTGGTTGTGGGCGGGTGTTGGTGGAGTGGCGGACGAGGGCGTCCACCCCTG
>JBJHBN010000162.1:0-5916 GCA_050485505.1 Opitutales bacterium
CTGCGGCGATTGCTCACTGCCGGATATCGCCTTCCTCTGCCCGGAATCTTCCTGTGCCAAAAACCAGCGCAATGGCCCCTGTGGCGGTACCCGCGATGGCAAGTGCGAGGTTGAGGATTTTGAATGCATTTGGTCCCGCGCCTACGACCGGCTGAAGTACGAAGGCCGTGAACAGGAGCTGCTGGACCACGCACCCGTTATTCAAAACCAGTCCCTACGGGGCAGTTCCAGCTGGGCGAACACCTGGCTTGAGCGCGACCATTTGGCTCACCCGCTCAACAACGGCCACCCTCCAGAGGCTAAAACCTGAAACTCATAAAATCCTCCTCATGCCTTCCAATCCCCAAATCAAAATTATCGGCGAACTGATCAACAACGCCTATGCCCGCGCCCGCAGAGCGTGGGAGGCCCGTGACCTGAGCGACTTCCAGCATCTTGCAAGGCTACAAGACGAGGGCGGTGCTGCGGTCATCAACCTTAACATCGACGGGACCCAATCCGTCTCAGTCAGCACTGCCGAGATGCTTGAGTTTCTGCCCAAACTGATTCCAGCTATCCAGGAGGTCAGTGATATTTGTCTCAGTTTCGACAATCCAAACATCGAATACCACAAAGTCGCACTCAAGGCTTACGACCCCTCCAAAGCCCGAGGAAAAGCAGTGCTGAACTCACTGGCGGCCTCACGCCGCGACCTGAATGCGATGGTCGAACTGATCCGTGAACACGACATGCGCTGCATAGTAATGGCCTCCGAAAAGTTCCTTCCCGGCGGCGGCAGCGCCCAATGCATGGATCCAAAAGACAGCCACGCAACCATCCTCCAGTTTGTCGACCTGCTTGCGTCCAAGGCCGACCGCAAGCTCGACGACATCATCATTGATCCGGGTCTTGCCCCGGTGGGTGCCGACACCTATGGACTGGTCAACATTGGTCTCGACACCATGCGCCTATGCCAGGAGGACCCCAATCTCGAAGGTATCCACTTCTCGGTCGGACTTTCCAACTTTGCCTGGGGTACGCCCAATAGCCTCAAAGCGAAACTGGAACGCGCCTACCTGACCATCGCCGCACGCTACGGTCTCGACATGGCTCTGGCTAATGTGGAGAAAAACGCCACGCCGCTGCCCGCTGCCGAGCCTCTGGTCTCCGCGCTCGAAAGGGCCTTGAAAGAAGGTCGCAGACAAGGCGACGAAAGTATCGAGGAAGCCGGCTTCCGCCAAGCGGAAGCCATCATGGAACTGTGCAATGAGTACCGGAGCAATGAAGCTTGAGCCTTCGTGCCCGCCGCTTGCAACCCAGTTGCGCAATTGCGTCGCTCCAGTCTGGATCCGACTCGGCCAGGCCTTTGACGGTGAACAAAGACACAAAAACTTTCACCTGGTTTACTCCGAACGGGAAATCCTGTATGCCGGCGTACAGACTCCGCCAACGGAGCTTGTCAAGTCAGGCCAAAAACGGGCAGACCTGACACTGCCCGACCACACGGTCATGCCCGGCCTGATCGAAGCCCATGCCCACCTCTTTCTCGCAGGCGCTGAACGCGATCCAAGCGTCCGCGCAGAAACATTGAAACTCGACGCCCAAAGCCTGTTGGCTCAAGCCGAAGCCCGTCTGCCCCGCCTGCTGCGCGCAGGCATCATCGCCGTGCGCGACGCCGGGGACAAGGACAGCGTGGGCCTGGCCCTGCAGGCTCGCTACCGTGGCAACCGGGGAATGCCCATGCCCTATGTCGACAGTCCCGGACCTGCCATCCACCACAAGGGTCGCTACGGTAAGTTCATGGGCGAAGATCTGGAAGCACTGGGCGGAATCGAAGCCGCGGTTGCCGACCGCATCCAACGCGGTGCCTACCGAATCAAATTGCTGGCCACAGGTATCATCAACTTCGAAAAAGGAGCGGTTACAACCCAGCCGCAGATGTCCGCCGAGGAATTACTCGTTGCCGCTGTCGCTGCCAAAGGCCATGGCAAGCAGACTATGGTGCATTGTTCCGGCCACGCAGGTGTCGACAACTGCATCGCAGCAGAAGTGGACACGCTTGAGCATGGCTTTTTCATGGACCGCGATCAACTGGCGCAAATGCGCGACCGCAACATCGCTTGGGTGCCAACGTTCGCCCCGGTTCAATTCCAACTCGATACCCCGGAATGCATCGGCTGGAGCCCCAAAGCCTGCTCCAACCTGCGCCGGATCATCGACGCCCACGCGCGTTTGCTGCAGACAGCTGCGGAACTGGGGGTCTGCGTCATCGCCGGCAGCGACGCCGGATCTCATGGAGTACCCCATGCACATGGTTTTTTCGATGAGCTGGAACAAATGGAGCGCGCCGGCTATCCGACCCTGTCTATCCTCCAATCCGCGACATCCCGGAGCGCGGAACGACTCGGTTTCGACCAGGCCATGGGTCGCCTCAAAAAGGGTTATTTACCCCGTTTCATCCTCAGCGACCAAGCTCTCCTGAGCAGCGTCCGCCATCTTCGCTCTACGGCTACGGTTGTTTTCGACGGGCACATTTTCAGCGAAGGCGATGATCCCGGACAACCGGGCATGTAAACCGATGGAAAAGAACCTCTCCGTCAATTCCAGAAGCTGCCAGGCCATCGTTGGGCAAAGCCTTTTCCAGCTGGCCGAAGGCATGGGCCTGACGGTGCCGACTTCTTGCAATCAACAGGGCAAATGCCATGAATGCCTAATGGAAATCAGTGCTGGTATGGAGTGCCTGACACCTCCCGCTGAGCAGGAGGCTCGGCTAAAGAATGGGTTTCGCCTGTCTTGCCTCTGCAAAGTGATCTGCTCCGACGGCATCATCCGTGCCCATACCCTAAACCGCGGAAAGATGCAGATCGAGGACAAGGCTGTATTCCTGCCAGACACAGGCGAAAGGCCACCGCTGGAGCCGGCACTTAGTCGTGAGGGAAACAAAATCCGGCTCGATGATGAAATCGTTGACACGGCTAAAGGTCCCATTCTCGGGGTTGCAATCGATTTGGGAACAACCACCGTCGCCTTGCGTGTGCTCGACCTTGAATCCGGGAAACTGGTGGCCTCGGCGGCCTTTGAAAACCCACAAAGATTCGGTGGTTCGGATGTCATGGCACGAATTCAATACGACACCGATCACCCGGGCCGGCACCTACAGCGAACCCTGCTGGCCTACCTCCGCCACGTTCTGGAGCAAATGCCCATCGATCCAGCCCGTATTTTCGAGTTTGTGATTGCCGCGAATCCGACCATGCGCGACCTGTTTTTCGGTCTGAATGTTCACTCCATTGGACAAAAACCCTACCGTTCAATAACAGAGTCTGAATGGCGAGCGGGGAAACGCAAAACCACCGCCTTGACCCGCAATGCAGCTTCTCTGCAACTACCCTCCCACCCCAAGGCGAGAGTCTATGGCCTGCCTGTGATCGGGGGTCACGTGGGCGGCGACGCGGCAGCCTGTCTGCTGGCGATCGAACCATACCGGCGAAAGGAACTGACGGCGATCATGGACCTCGGCACCAACACCGAATTGATCCTTGGCAACCAGGATCGCTTGATGGTCGCCTCCTGCCCTGCCGGGCCAGCCTTTGAAGGACGCGGCATTACCTGCGGCATGGCTGGGGTCGAAGGGGCCATAGCCCGCGTGCGTTATCAGGACCAAGAAGCAAGCTGGCAAAATGAAGTGATCGGCAACGGCCCCGCTCAAGGCATCTGTGGCTCCGGCTTGATCGACCTGATCAGCGAACTGTTCCGGACGGGCCAAATGGATGCTTTAGGGCGCTTCGGGAAAGGTATTGAGCGCATTGTGATTGATTCCAACTACAGTATTTTTCTCCACAAAAGCGACATCAACCAATTGGCCCAGGCAAAAGGCGCCAATGTAGCAGGGCTAAGAATTGTCGCCCGGCAATACGGAAAGTCATTTGCAGAATGGGATCATTTTTACCTGGCCGGCGGCTTTGGCCGTCACCTCAATGCGGTCGCAGCCTGCAACATCGGCTTGATCCCTAATTTACCTGTAGCTAAAATTCAATCACCAGGAAATCTTTCCATTGAAGGCGCTACTGTCGCCCTTCTGTCTATGGCTAAAAGACGAGAAATCGAAGCATTGGTGCCCAACATTCAACACATCGAACTGGAAACAGATCCGCAGTTTTTCGATCACTTTGTTGAGGGCTGTCAATTCGGGCCCCTGTCCGATGAATCGGAACACCCGTCATGAAAGCCTTTGAAACCTGTACGGTTCCGGACGTTCCCGAAGCCACATACAAACGATTCCTTCGCTTCCCCCCGGCGAGAGCCCTTGAAGGAGAAATGGCCGAAGTCGCCGATTGGGCTCGCAACTGGTATGCGGTAAACGGACGACCATGGATTGCCCATACAGTCGTTGAGATGCGGGTGGACGACGACCTGCAACTGCTGGTCGAGGGCTTGCCAATGGGGGACGCTCGACTCGGCCGGTTCTTTGAAAAAGTATCCGGTGAGGGGCGGCTGGTCTTTGCATGCGCGGGCATTGAGGCCGAACACGAAGCACAGCAGCGCTGGGATACCGGCGAGGCGGACAGCTACTATTTTCTCGAAGCCTACTCCGCTGCGGTCACTGAATCGCTGTTAACCCGCCTGAGGACGCAACTACAAGCTCAGGACAATAACCACGGCTGGACCCCTCACCGCTGCCCCGGCCATGGCAAATGGAACATTCTCGACAATCTACGGCTGCTGAAAATCGCCCGTCAATCCCTTGAGTTACCACCGGAAGTCGAAGGCTTGCAGAGCGGTATGCTTCGTCCGAAGAAATCGCTATTGGGTCTCATGGGGCGGACCTCCAGGCCGAGTCTGGAAATTGCCTGAAGTTCATTGGAGCGAAGAGGCGATAGCCCTTCGCTAACCTGTAACACAACCCTTCGGAAGGGTGTGGTCGGTTTGCCCCAAAACGCTTCATGTTATCTACAACCTTCGAGGATCTCAGTCCGCAACAGGCACGGCTGATTCTGACTCATCAACCTCTGTCTCCAATTGCTCAACTGAGCTGGCAAGGGCGTTCACACGTTCGGTCAATTGCATCATCCGACCTGTCAGCTGGCGTTGCAGTGATTCTTCGGTTTCGTTGAGAGAAAATTCCAACTCATTGATTGAAGTTTCGAGGTCCTCCAAGGCAGCCTCCAGCTCTTCCTGGCGGGCCGCCACTCCGCGCAAGGTCGCAATTTCAACCCGTTGAATCTCAACCGAACTGCGCAACTCGTTGACATCACTGACCAAACCCGCATTTCGCTGATCAATCGTGTTGAAACGGGTCTGAATCTCTGCCTCCAGATCCCCCCGGCTGTCGTGCACCGCGTCCAGACCGGAAACAACCCTGTCGAAGTCCATAGTCAGCGCTTCCAAATCGGATTGCAGCACGGCAATCCTCCCTGAATTGAGGTTGGCGAAAATCAAGGTGATGACAAAGGTCAGCAAAAAGATCAAAATGCAAGCCAGGCCAAAATAGAGACGTGAAACGGGTTTTTCAATCAAGTTTGAAAGTATGCGATACACAGAAAGCTTCTCCTGAGAGGGTGAAAGGGGATTCATTGAATGGTTTGGTTGGGTTGTTGAAGAATTGCTTGGCCCGGAACTTTCCGACAGCAGGACGACAGTCAGGTTATCCCGTCCCGAACAGCGGTTGCCTTCTGCGATCAGTTTCTTCGCGGCTTCCGCCAAGCTGCCACCCTGATCCAACACTTCCGCGATAATCTCTTGTAAATCCGACGCCAACAGTCGGTCCGTTAAACCGTCACTGCAAAGCAGATACAAATCGCCACTACGGTATTCAAAAAAATCAATCGCCACATCGAGCTTGCGGTCCTCCATACCCATTGCCTGCTCGATTTCGTTCTTGCCGGCCCACTCCAAGGACTCTTCCTCGGTGATCTGGCCACTGGCTCGCATCCGGCC
>JBJHBN010000163.1:0-5897 GCA_050485505.1 Opitutales bacterium
TCCGCACCATTCCCGAGCGAGCTGGACGCGGCCTCGCCGGCCATTCGATGGGAGGGTATGGCACTATTCGAATAGGAATGAAGAATCCCGATGTGTATTCCGCTCTATATTTGATGAGCCCCTGTTGCATGGATTTGCGCTCTTTCGAGTCCGGCCCCTTGTATGAACGACTGGCGACAGTGGAAACGGATGATGATATTGAAGAACTTGGCTTCTTTGAAATTGCGACGCTTGCCTCGGCTGCTGCTTGGGCGCCCAATCCGGATAACCCGCCTTTATACCTGGATTTGCCTGTTGAGGATGGTGTTGTAAATCCTATGGTTGCTGCGAAGTTCGCTGCAAACGCCACGCTCGTTGTGATTGATCAATACATTCCTGCGCTTAGCCAATACGAAGCTCTGGCAATGGATGTCGGCAACGAGGACGCTGGTATCGCCCTCGCGACTGCCGAACTCTCGGCGATCCTCACCGCCTATGGCATAGACCACTTATATGAGGAATATCAGGGCGACCACTTGAACCGCATTGCCGAAAGGATTCGGACCCAGGTGCTGCCCTTTTTTGCAAAGCATCTCCAGTTCATAGAGTAGATTGAATTATTTAGGAACTGGTCGGGGGGGCAGGATTCGCCCGGCCCAAGCTAGGTCTTGTCTGGAAATAAGAGATTTTAAACGCACGTTGACAATTAAAACGCGGAGAGGCGACGGTCCAGGCTAGAGCCTGTTCTCCAACGAGATGGACCGGAGGGATGGCTGGAGCCCGGCCTTTAGGCCGAACCGGCGGTTGTATCGCTTGGGTGCCGGTTTCAGGCTAAAGCCTGTGCTCCAACAGCCTGGTCTGAAGGGAGTTGGAGCCCGGCCTTTAGGCCGAACACAGGGCCATTGCGTGTAGCAAAGAAACGACAGCTCTCCGGGAACGATTCAGCCAGATCGTGATTCGAGGCGTGGTCGCGTGCCCGCTACAATGGGCTTCAGGCAACCTCCAGCATCACCAGGTCTGGCAATTGAATGGTCTGTTCGTTTCTGACTTGGCAGGTTGGGGGGATTGTGAATAGACTCTGATTTTGTGAAATCGTTTACCCCGGATATGATTCGAAACTTTGCTGTGGTGGGCCATCAGGCCAGTGGCAAAACGATGTTAACTGAGGCTATGCTGTTAAGCGCGGGAGTGCTGAAGCGCATGGGTTCCATAGAGGCCGGGACTACGGTTTCTGATTATCACGCGAGTGAAAAGGAACGGCAGATATCGATTCATGCCTCTCTGTTGCACTGCCAGTGGATGGATAAGAAATTCAATATCATCGACACCCCCGGATACCTGGATTTTATCAGCGAGGGCTTGGGGGCTTTGCGCGTTGGGGATTTTGCACTGGTGGTGGTGAATGCCAATAATGGGCCGGAACTGGGGACGGACCAAGTCTGGGACTACGCCGGGCAGTATGGCATTCCAAAGATGATCGTTGTCAATGGTTTGGACCGGGAGAATGTGGATTTCGACGCAGTGATCAATGACCTGCGCTCACACTACGGGACCCACGTTCTGCCGATGACGGTGCCGATCAATCCGGGGCCGGGCTTCAATCAATTGCTGGATGTCATGCGCAGCGAGGAGATCGATTATGCGCAGGACGCTTCGGGCAAGTTCAGCGAGAAGCCGGCTCAAGGGCAATGGAAGGAACGGGTTCAGGCCTTGCACCGGGAACTGATTGAATACGTAGCGGAAACAGACGACGGATTGCTCGAAACTTTCTTTGACCAGGGGAGCTTGTCAGAGGATCAGTTGCGGGCGGGAGTGCATGCGGCAATTCAGTCGCAGACCTTCATCCCGGTATTCGCGACGTCGGCCACCCAGAATATAGGTGTAGCCCGGTTAATGGACTTTATTGCGAAGTATGGCAGCTCGCCGGTCGACCGTAAGGTCGTGCAGGCGGAAGACTTGGAGGGTAAGGGCGTTGAAGTTGCATTGGAGGATTCGGATCCCACCTGCTACATCTTCAAGACGATCAGCGAACCACATGTCGGTGAGCTGTCCTTCTGTCGCATGTATTCCGGCTCGGTTCAGTCTGGAGCTGAGTGTTTCAACAGCAGTCGTGGCCGCGCGGAAAAAATTGCCGCACTTTACACGCTGCAGGGCCATCAGCGGGAACCAATGGAGACCCTCACAGCAGGTGACATTGGCGTGATGGTTAAGCTCAAGGACACCCACACCGGCGACACGCTGTGCAGTGCGAAGCGCAAGCTGCGATTACCTGCGGTAGTCTATCCCAAACCGAATATTCACGGGGCCCTTAGGGTGCTCATCCAAGGCGATGAGGACAAGTTGGCCGAGGGGCTGGCTACCCTGCACGAAGAGGATCCAACTTTTCTCTTTGTCAACAACGGCGAGACTGGGCAGATGGTGATTTCGGGTCAGGGCGAACTGCATTTGGAAGTTATTCGCGGACGGCTCAAGCGGCGCTTTAATGTGGATATCGAGTTGACCGAACCCAAGGTGCCGTTTCGGGAAACGATCAGTACCCGGGCCGAGGCGCGTTACCGACACAAAAAACAGTCGGGTGGGGCAGGCCAGTTTGCTGAAGTCTGGATGCGCATCGAACCCGGCCCACGTGACAGCGGGCTGATCTTTACGGAATCTCTGGTGGGACAGAATGTAGACCGGGTATTTGTGCCCTCTGTGGAAAAGGGTGTTCTGGCTGCTGCGAATGAGGGCATTCTTGCCGGTTGCAGGGTGACGGACCTGAAAATCGATTTTTACGACGGTAAAATGCATCCGGTCGACTCGAAGGATATCGCCTTTCAGATCGCAGGCAAAGAGGCTTTTCGGCAGGCCTTTAAAGACGCGCGGCCTTGTCTTCTCGAGCCGATTCTGGACGTGGAGATCAAGGTGCCGGACGCATATATGGGCGACGTGATGGGAGATATTTCGAGTCGCCGCGGGCGTATTCAGGGAATGGACAGCGATGGTCGCTTCCAGGTTATCCAGGCACAGATTCCACAAATGGAGATGTATCGCTACTCGACGCGCCTGCGTTCACTGACCGGTGGGCGTGGGCTGCACTCCGAACAATTTTCGCACTATGAGGAGCTGCCTAAGGACACCGAGATGCGGGTGGTTCAGTCTTTAGCTGGTATCTAAGGTGTTGGGAATAAGTGGGTTGGGGAGTATTTCGTAAAAAAGGGCGTGCGGTTTTTGTGTTTTTGACTATCTTAAAATCATGAAATCTATTCAAACCCTGAGTTACTTTTTCAGTCTGGTCCTCATGGCGTCTCTACTGCATGGGCAGGAGCCGGAAGCTGCGCCACAGCCGGGGCAGGGGGATGCCGGTCCAGGCATGGCCGTGCGCGATTTGCAGCAACCAACTGAAGGCGTGGCGCTTGAGGAGGAACCACTTGAATTTGAAAGCGAACTCCCTCTGCCAGGAGATAGGGATCCCGATTTGACTGAAGCAATTGCCGCGGGACAATCCTGGCTCGAGCGTGTGGACAGAGACGAACTGGATGCTGCCTGGAATGCCGCAGCCGCATTCTTCCGTGATCGTCTTGATGAAGGCGATTGGAGTCAGGAAGTGCGCTCGAGCCGTCAACCGTTGGGAGCTCTGGAAGAGCGCGAATTGGAAAGCTCTGCCTACTAATCAGAATTGCCACCCATCGTTCCAGAGGGCGAATACGCCAAGCTGACTTTCATGAGTAATTTTTCTGAGGCTGAAGAAGTTTTAGAGGTGGTAACCCTAATGCGCGGGACCGACGGAACGTGGGTTGTCGCGGGTTACCGGATCCCAGAGTGATTTTTTGATTTGAATTTGCAGCTGAAGCGGTCCAAAGGTTTTCGCCTTTCTTATGGTGAACCTGAAGGGCAGTGCTACTAAACCTTTGCGGGCGTCGGTGACGACACTCGGCTGCCGCTTGAATCAGGCAGAGTCCCAGATCATCAAGGAAAAGCTGGAGGTCGCGGGCTACGCGATGGTGCCTTTCGGTGAGGATGCGGATCTGGGTATCATCAATACCTGCACGGTCACGCGGGAGGCGGATGCCAAATGCCGGAAGATGATCCGGCAGTTTGTGCGTCGCAATCCTCAGGCCTTTACGGCTGTCATTGGCTGTTATTCGCAGATGGGGGCCAAGGCGATTTCCTCAATACCGGGTGTCGACTTGATTATCGGCAACCAGGACAAACTCAGTGTGGTCGACTACGCTCACTTGGGCAAAAATGAGAAACCGGTAATCGTCCGCGATCGTATTGATCGTAAGGATTTCAGCATTCAATTTGTCGGCGACCTTCCGTTCGACAAACGGGCCAATCTGAAGATTCAGGATGGCTGTGATTTTCTTTGCAGCTTCTGCATTATTCCGTTTGCGCGCGGGCGTGCCCGCGCCCGGCAGTGGGAGAACACCCTGGATGAAGCCCGGGCAGCCGTGGCTAAGGGTGTTCGCGAGCTGGTGCTGACGGGGGTGAACATTGGCACTTATCTGCATGACGATCATGACATTGTCGATCTGGTCGATGCCCTGAACGACATACCCGGCCTGCTGAGGGTTCGCATTTCAAGTATCGAACCGACTACCGTCCCTTGGGCCTTGATCGACCGCATGTCTGACCCTGAGCACGTTTTGTTGCCCTATTTGCACTTACCTTTGCAATCCGGCTGCGATAAGGTTCTGGAAGGCATGCGGCGCCGTTATACCACGGGCGAATATGCGGACTTCGTCCGGCGGGCGGTTGAGCAGATTCCTGATTTGTGTGTCGGCACCGATATTCTGGTCGGTTTTAACGGAGAAACCGAAGAGGATTTTGAGGAAACCTGCCGGTTCTTTCAGGAGCTGCCTTTTGCTTATACGCATGTGTTTCCATATTCGGAACGCGACGGAACTTTGTCCGTGAAGCGGGCGAACGATGTCGTGCCGATTGAGGAGCGCAACCGTCGCTGCCTGCAACTGCGCCGCTACAGCAGCCAGAAACGTTATGACTTCATGCAACGTTACCTCGGCAAGGAAATGAATGTCCTGCTTGAGGATCCCCGCGATGGGCACTTTCCTGGCTACACCGCCAATTACATCCGGGTCCTTACCGATAGCCCTGAAGGATCCGATATCCGTAACCAGCTCGTTCGTGTTCGCCTCGACCAAATCAGCGCCGACTTTGTTGAGGGCCCGATTGTGAGTTTTGTAGGCGCTTAATGGAAGGGTGCGCGGCGCTTTAGGCGAGACCGCCCTACCATTCTGTGTGCTTGAGTTTTTATCTCAATTTTGGGATATCTTCCATCCAACCATCCATCCACCCCAATACAATTATGCCCAAGAAAGACACCGGACACGCTGCTCATTCCCAATCCGCAAATGCCATCGGTTTAACAGGCGAAATGAAGCGCCCGATTAAGGTCGTTTTCCTCGGGGCGGGCAGCTTTTTCTGTCTGCAGATTTCGAAAGACACCATGTTGATTCCCGGCAATGTAGGTGGTGAAATTGCGATGGTGGACATCGATGCCGAGCGGCTTGAACGCATGCGGCGGTTGATTGAAAAGTTGCGCGAAAGAATTCCCGGCGGTGAGAACTGGAAAATTACCGCAAGCACGGATCGGACGGAAGCTTTCAGGGACGCGAATTACGTCGTCAATTCCATCGAGGTAAGCGGTGTCGACTGTGTTGCCTTTGACAACGATATCCCTCTCAAATACGGCATTGATCAGTGCATCGGCGACACGATTGGGCCTGGCGGATTGATGAAGGCGCTGCGCACGGGGCCGGTCTGGCTGGACATCCTGCGTGACGTCGAACGCATCTGTCCAGAGGCTTTGGTCCTGAATTATACCAATCCGATGAACATGCTTTGTCTGGCAGCATTCCGGGCAGTTCCGAATGTCTCCGTTGTCGGCCTCTGCCACTCAGTGCAAGGGACCAGCC
>JBJHBN010000164.1:0-5892 GCA_050485505.1 Opitutales bacterium
GGGAAAGACGAGCACGTTCGACCTGGCAAAGAGATCTGCCAATCCCTGTTTGCTCTGAAAGCCAATAAAGCGCACCGAACCACCTAGATCCGCCTGTTCCAACTGAAGCTTTAAGTCCGCAACCAATGACGGCTTAACCTGCTCCCCTGCGATTTCGCAATAGAAAGAAACTCCCATTTCTTTCAATTCAACCAAAGCATTCACCAGGACATCCACCCCCTTGAACTCGCGGACAATACTCGCATAAGCAATCCTTAGCATGTCCAAATTCGGGGCAAAAGCACGATAGTAGTATTCCAAAGGAGAGCCCGGGTAGACTATTTCACTGCGCGGAAAATGGTATCCTTTGGATTTGAGGGTTCGGTTCATCCACTGAGTGTTGCCAGCCATACAGAAGAGTTTACTGGTGGGTGCCGCATGAGAGGGATAACCTGGCTCAGCATTCCCGAGTCGATGCACTACCGGGATTTCAAGGGAGAGCAACAGATCCTGCAGATACCAACCAAGGAAGTCCAAGTTGCCTACCATGCACACATCAGGCCTAAGCCTCCGCACGCGTTGCCCAACCAAACGTGCATTATAGGTATAAATCTGTCGAATCGCCTGCACACTCAAATCTACAATCGCGGCACCTTGTTCCCAGCGTCCAGTGAGCTTCAGCGAACGTTCCACAATAGGTTCCAATTCCATCTGCTCTTCCGTGTTGGATGTGCGCTGTAATTCCGGATAATCAGCGGTTATAACATGAACCCGATGCCCTCGCGCCCTGAATCCATGACAGAACTCCCACATAGTACGACCGTACCCACCCAGCTCTTGCGGCGGGAAAAGGTTCGTCACAACCAAAATTTCGAGGGGCCGCCTTGACTTAGGAACCTCAACATTCCCTATCATTCGCTCATACTCATTGATCAGACTGTCGCTTGAATCTATTTCACTACGAATCAACGACAGTTGCCGGATAGTCTCATCCTCTTGCTCAATTCGGCCAGTCCGCAATGCTTCACTCAAGCACAGATAGGAATCTTCAATAGAACCAGTCCGAACCAATGCTTCTGCGAGTTTCAGATAAGCTGGAGCAAAGTTTCGATCAAGACCTATTACTTCCTGAGCAAGTGCAACCATATCACTCGCTTCATCCACCCCTCTTTCCCACAAGGCGGCAGCAAGCTCTGATCCCGAATGATGAACGTTTTGAAATATACTGTTGGCTTTGTTCGCCATCACTACTTCGAAGCGACCTGGGCCACCATTTCTTTTGCTTTTTCGTGCCCCAATTCAGCAGCCTTCTTGTAGAGCTCTTGCGCCTTTGCTTCATCAACTTCGACACCGCCCAATCCGGAGCCCATATATACCGCCAGATTATATAAGGCACTGGGATGGTCCTGCTCAGAAGCTTTTCGATACCAGGCAAGTGCCTGCTCATCATCCAGGTCCACGCCTTCACCGTTGCTGTAGCAAAGACCGAGAGCGTATTGGGCTTCGGAGACGCCGGCTTCGGCGGCTTGGAGGAAGTATTTGGTGGCTTCCTCGAGATTCGGCTGGCCTTTAAGGATGCCGTTGTAGTGAATAATGCCTAGGTTGTAGGCAGCTTCGGCGATGCCCTGTTCGGCGGCTTTCTGGTAGTATTCGGCGGAGCGGTGGATGTCCTCGTCGACACCGATTCCGGCGGCGTAAAAGCGGCCGAGGTTGCAACAGGCCTGGCCGTGGCCCTGGTCGGCGGCGAGTTGGAAGAGCTTGAAGGCTGTGTCGACGTCCTGCTCCATGCCTTCACCGGTTGCAAAATAGAAGCCGAGGTTGCACTGAGCGTCGGCATGGCCGTTATTGGCGGCGAGGGAGAACCAATGCTGCGCCGCTTTTACGTTGCGTGGAATGCCTTTGCCGAGGGCGTGTAGAAGTCCGATTTGATACTGCGCGGTGGCGTCTCCGCCTTGTGCGGCTTCGATGAGTTCCTTGGTGGTCATGGTGTGTTCTCCTTATTTTGGTTAAAAATTATCTCTCTCGCTCCCGAACGATCTTTAATATTACGTTGTTGTGCGCTGGGGGCCATCGCACCTACTGTTTGTGCGTCGGGGGCCGTCACAGCTGTCGTTTTTTGCCTCTTCCCACATGCCCCAGAAGGCGTCTGCCAGATCCTTGGCAAAGGCTTCCGGGTTTCCAAGTGGTGAGTCGATGAATCGTTGGCGCAAGCCTGCCCGCAATTCCGCCAGGGATTGTAGGTCGGATGCCTTTTCCCTGGCAATGCGCACATAATCCTCTTTTGTGGCGGCCACCCAGTCTTCCAGGCCCAGGCGGCGCATAAAGGAAGCGGTGACCCGGCTGGCATGACGATCGCCTTCGAGCCCAATGACAGGAACTCCCATATACAGTGCATCACAATTGGTGGTGGTGCCGTTATACGGAAACGGATCGAGAGCAATATCCACCCAGCTGTAGGCGGCAATGTGCTGTTCTATGTGATCCATGCGGCCTTTGAAATGAAGGCGCTTTAAATCAACCCCTTTGGCCTTGAAAATCTCTGCAATCCAAACCCGGTTCTCCGGGATTGCCAGATTCTCGTGCTTCAGGAGTAAGCGCGACTGTGGCACAGCTATCAGAATATCTGCCCAGACCTTGAGCACCGATTCGTTGATCTTGTGTAGATTATTGTAGCATCCAAATGTCACCAGGCCTTCTTTTAGAGCTGGCAGTGGGCTTACGTCCGAATAAGGAAATGGTGGACGGAAGGCGTGGAAGCCATTCGGCATCCTCCAAATCTGCTCTGTCGAAAAGCGATCCGCATCGCCTTCCGGCTCCACCCAAGAGTCCGAAATCCGGTAATCGATCCGACTCAATCCCGTCGTTGATGGATAACCCAGCCAAGCGACCTGTAGTGGCGCTGGCTTCCTGGCAAACAGAGTGATACGATTTCCAGTGGTGTACCCGGCTAGGTCGACCAAGAGGTCAATCTTATCCGCTTCCACCATTTTGACCACCTCAGCATCCGGGACCCCTCTTATATTTCGCCAACCACTGCGTATGCGAAAGCGCTTTGCAACGGCATCTTCGGAATCGTAGTTGTCGTAGAAATACGTCTCAATCCTTTCAGAGGGAAAGGCATCAACAACAGCATCCAAAAAATAACCGACTGGATGAGTCCGCATATCAGGGCTCACCCAGCCAACCCGCAAGGGCTCGCCGTCCTGCTTGCTCCACTGCCGGGTTTCAAGTTGAGGAATTCTGCGCTCAATTTCAGCAGCAACTTTACGATGCTTCTCGAAGATCACTTCAGGAGGCAGACGGTCATCATAGAGTGAGTGAAACAGATAGGGCCCCATCCGGTTCCAGGCCTTGTGATCCAAGGCGTGACCGACCTCCAATGCCTTCAGTCCCTCACGGATGCGATTGTCATAGAAATGAACATTGGCCAGAGCATATTGGACCTCTGGATTCGAAGCCAGACTCTGGGTCAAGTTCTCTGCCAGCAACCGTGCCTGTGCAATTTTCTCCGGACGTTTGCCTTTGGCAAAAAGCCGACTGCAATTGTAGATCCACTCAGGGAGCACTTTGTCCAAGTTGCCGCCGCGATTCAGGCATTCTTGCAGGTATTTTTCCTCGGTCTCATGAACTTCAAGGCTTTTGCACAAAGCAACCGCCTTATCCGTAAAGCCAAGACTTTCACCACACAGCGCATCGCCCTCAGCGAGGATTCGTTCGAGTTCACTTTGGCCTGCAAGCTTATAGGCCACGCGGGCGTAATCGATCCAAAAAGCTTCAGCCTGACAGCCTGTAGGGGCCGCTTCCGTAAGGGCTGCCAAGGCCGCCTCTTTTTCACCGCAGCCTTCCAAGGCAAGAGCTTTTTTCCAAAGCCATATTCCAGCTGGTGCGACCTCATCGGGCAAAGAGATCAATAAGGCTCGGGCCTTCTCGAAAGCCTTCTTTTCCAGGAGTATTTCTGCTCTGTAGAAAATCGCTGGGGCGTAAGCTGTCTGAAAACTCAATACGTCCAATGCTTCATCAACAAGTTTCTGCTCTTTCAGGAATATCGCCAACTGCAACTGTCCCATAGGATTGTCAGTATTTCGGCCCAGCCAGCGCCGCAGCAGAGACAGGGATTGAGGTCTTGCCCCTTTCATCCACTGTTGAAGTGATTTCTGAAATGGTCCTTGCGGAGAAGTATCCTCCAACCGGCCGGTTTCACCCATACGATAGGCCAGTGACCAATACAAATCCGGATACGAGTTCCGATTGGAGTTATCGCAACCTGAACACAAGTTCTCGAATGCAGATCTGCACCGACCAGCGGCATCCCATTCGGCGCAGCTCTCAAAATCCAATTCGACAGGTTCTTCCATAGGTTTCATCAAGCTTACCCCAATAGCTGCAGGATCGATTGAGACTGCTGGTTGGCGAGCGACAGCGACTGTGTCCCAAGCTGATTGGCTGTCTGCAAAGCCAACAAATTCGCCGCCTCTTCGTTCAAATCAGCCAAAACCAGACGGTCGCCACCCGTTTCCAGAACATTGACCAAATCCGCGGTAAAATTCTCCCGATTAGTAATCACTGCCAGGCTGTTGGCCATTGCGCTGGCCTGAGCCTTGAGAACATCATCAAATTGCTCCAGATCCCGAACCAGGCTGCGGAGGTGCTCCTGAAAGTCATCAGCCGCCCAGTCAATATTGTGCCCACCAATGGCGTCACCCTGCGCTCCGTAGGCGGTTGCGGCTCCGCCAGGCGCGACCGCACCAAAAGAACGAATGCCGGCCGCCGCAGTCTGAATACCCGAATAGGGTGAGGAAATAAAGATTGCATAGTTCGTCCCATCCGGGAGGTCATACACGTCGAAATTCCCGTCTGCGCTGACGGCGCCTTCGGCTGGGTTGGCCGCCCTGAGAAAACCATTCGAATCCAAACGAAACTCCTGCCCTGGAGCCGTTCCATTGCGCTGAATATTGAAGCCCAGCACATCCAGGCTGGAATCGTCGAAGCTCTCACTGAACTGCACGCTGTCTCGTTCATTGCCCGAAACCAGATTCACCCCCGCGTAGCCCGAATCCTTGACCAGCTCAGACATCTGAACGATTAGCGAATTGAACTGCTTGCCCAAAGACGCACGCAGATCCGGGTTTGTCTGACCCAGAGCGTCGTTAACCACACCCTTCATCTGTGTGATGACCGTGCGTACCCGACTGATGCCCGTATCCGCCGCCTGAATCCGCTGAATGGACTGCCCCATGGAATCCAACCGCGCCCGCAGGCCCATAGCCCGGTCCTTCAGATTAACATCAGCAAAGTAACTGGTCGGATTATCCACCGGCGAATTCACCTTTTTACCCGTCGCCAGGCGCTCGTTAACCCGATCAAAGAGCTTGGAGTTCTTTTGCAGAGCCAGTAAGTTGCTGCGAATACCGGAATTGAGGGAAAAATCGGACATAAAAGGTGGGAAAAATGAATTACAATCCAACATAGCAACATCAGTGCCACCCCAATCCCAAAAAAACATAAGAAACTATAAATCAATCACTTAAAATCCAAAACCCATTCATCCACCAATCCACCTATCCAATCCTCTCCACTTCCTCCACCCCTGTACGGAAAAAAAGGACGCCCCTTGCGGGACGCCCTTGCTCCAAGTGAAACCTTGGTTGAAAGAATTGAATTATCCGAGCAACTGCAGCACCGACTGGCTCTGCTGATTCGCCAGCGACAGGGCCTGGGTGCCCAACTGGTTGGCGGTTTGCAGGGCGAGCAGGTTGGCAGCCTCTTCATTCAGATCGGCCAGGACGAGCTTGTCACCACCTTCTTCGAGGGTGTTGATCATGTCGTTGGTGAACTCTTCACGATTGGTGATGATCGCAAGGTTATTGGCCAAACCACTGGCTTCAGCCTTGAGGACGTTGTCGAAGTCTTC
Organism: Opitutales bacterium; assembly: GCA_050485505.1. Taxonomy (GTDB): domain Bacteria; phylum Verrucomicrobiota; class Verrucomicrobiia; order Opitutales; family Oceanipulchritudinaceae; genus JAFIGG01. Next base: position 5,891 of record JBJHBN010000164.1, read on the forward strand.
AA
>JBJHBN010000165.1:0-5890 GCA_050485505.1 Opitutales bacterium
GCCGTAGAGAGCGCGGAGCTCGACGCCTTTGACCACGGCGGGTTGAAGGAGGTCGATCATTTACTTATCATCACCAGCACTTACGGCGACGGCGAACCACCGGACAACGCTCGCGAGTTTTATGATTTTTTGCACGCTGATGATACCCCTCGGCTGGAATCTCTTGAGTTTGCTATTCTTGGACTCGGAGATTCCAGCTACCCGGATTTCAATCAATGTGCCAAGGATTTCGAAAAGCGCCTGCTGGATTTAGGCGCCAAGTCCAAAATGCCCGCATTGCTGTGTGACCTCGAATTCGAGGAGCCCGCACAGGCCTTTCTCGATGAGTTGTGGACGGAGTTGGCAAAAGCTGCCCCGGCGGCCGAAAACGGGGTGCCTGGCACCAATGGAAAAGGCAAAAATGGGGTGCCTGGCACCAGTGAGGAAGACAGTGCGGAACCCAAGGTTTCCGCTTATAATAAGAAAAATCCGTTTGGAGCGGAGGTGCGGTACAACGAGAACTTGAACGGAGCGGAGTCGGCCAAGGCCACTCAGCATGTGGAAATTTCGTTGGAAGGTTCCGATCTCGTATATGAAGCTGGCGATGCCCTCGGTGTTCTGCCCAGTAATGATCCACGCCTGGTTGATGAGTTCATCCTCGCGGCTGGATTCCAGCATGATGAGTCGACGCCTTTTCCGGACAAGTCGGATGGCCCTCTGGCCGAGGCACTGCGGAGGCATTATGATATAACCGGACTGACTCCGGCTTTCGTTCAAGCCTGCGCTCGACTGAGCAAGAATGAGGAACTGAGGGCCATTGTCCGTGACGAAGCGGCTTTAACAGCCTACGTGGAGGGCCGCCAGATGGTGGATCCCGTGTTGCAGTACGGAATCAAGTTTCCTACGACCGAGTATCTCATCGCACCGCTGAAGCAGATCCAGCCCCGGCTGTATTCCATTTCCTCCAGTCCGAAGGCTCATCCTGGAGAAGTGCACATTACTGTTGGTGTGGTTCGTTATGAAAGTCATGGACGAGAGCGTCAGGGCGTCTGCTCCAATTTCCTCGCACGCTTAAAAGCCGGTGGCAAGGTGCCGGTCTACATTCAGCCCAATAAGCAATTTCGTCCACCCAGCGACCCAGAGGCTCCCCTCATTATGGTTGGTCCTGGGACCGGCATCGCTCCCTTTCGCGCCTTTCTTGAGGAACGCCAGGCCACCGGAGCTAAAGGGCGTAATTGGCTCTTCTTCGGTGACCAGAAATCCGCCTGTGATTTTCTCTATAAGGATCAACTTGAGGCCCTGATGGAAGCTGGGGTCCTCACCCGGCTCGACACCGCATTTTCCCGTGATGGCGCTGAAAAAGTCTATGTCCAGCACCGCATGCGGGAGCAGGCTGAGGAGCTTTTTGCCTGGCTCGAGGCCGGGGCCAGTTTCTGTGTCTGCGGCGACGCCAAACGCATGGCCAAGGATGTTGAACAGGCCCTGCTCGAGATTATTGCGAAAGAAGGCGGCTTGGATGCAGAGGGCGCGGAAGCTTACCTGTCGGGAATGAAGAAGGAGAAACGTTACCTACGGGACGTGTATTAATAAAAGAGTGGGCACAGCGATCCCGATGCGCGAGGGGAGGCGAGGATCGGATGGGATTGGAGATTGTGCGTTCGGGACGACCGCACCTACGGACCTGGGAAGGTCGGATGGGGCTTGTTTTAACCTTTTATATTAACTGAACCAAACTAGACTGAAAAATGATGAAACACCCAAATCTTATACGAATACTCACTGGCCTTTTGGTCCTGCTTCCTGGGCCTGCACTGCTGCAGGCCGGAGCGCCACCGGCATTTGCGCCTGCGCCGGAAAACACCCCGATGGGGCAGGAGTTGCGGGAGCGCTTGGGAGAGCCTTTGAACCAAGGGCGGATCCTGTTTAATGTGCGGGGTCGTTTTGAATATGCCGATCAGGATGGATTGGACAGTTCCAAGGCCTATACTCTTCGCACCCGTGCCGGCTATGAGACCGCGCGCTACATTGGTTTTTCCGCGCTGATCGAAGGCGAGCACAATCTCGTGTTGAACTCGGACAGCTATGCCGCTTATCCACCCCCGCACAATGCTGGACAGACCGTGATTGCCGACGGACGGCAGCGCGCCTTGAATCAATTAAATGTCGCCTGGAGCGGGTACGACTTGCAGGCGAGGGTAGGGCGCCAGGTATTCAACCTGGACAATCAGCGCTTTATCGGTGCAGTCGGCTGGCGGCAGAACAACCAGACCTTCGACGCCGCTCGTTTTGTTTGGAACCCTGATCCTCGCCTGACCCTCAGTTATACCTGGGTCGATCAGGTGAATCGTGTTTTCGGCCATGCGGCCCCGGCGTCGAACCTTCGCCGCTTCAAAAGTGATTCGCATTTACTAACCGGCCAATTCAGTTTAGGCGGTGGTGCTCAGCTCGGAGCCTACTTGTACGACCTGGATTTGAAACAAGCCGCCGCGCTGTCCGGACGTACTGTTGGCATTTTTGTGGACGGACGTCAGGAGCTGGCGACCGAATCGGCCCTTATCTATCGGCTGGAGATCGCGCGCCAGGAGGATACCTCGGCCAGTGGAGCTCTGGATTTCAGTCATTCCTATCTGCACGGTCGCCTGGCCTTTGCCGGGCAGGGATTCACCGTGGGCGTGGGCTATGAAGAGCTCGACGGTGACGGCAGCCATGCGTTTCAGACACCCCTTGCAACTCTGCATGCCTTCAACGGCTGGTCCGACGTGTTCCTGACCACTCCAGTGGACGGACTGCGGGATTTGTATGTATTTGGGCAATGGAGCCTGCCTGACGGCTTTGTTGCCTTCTGGGAAGCGCACCAGTTTAGTTCGGCCCGAAACAGCGACCGCTATGGACGTGAGTTCGGAGCGGGCTTGCGCAAAGCTTTCAGCCCGAATTTTAGTGCTTTATTGAAATACAGTTATTACAGCGGCTCAAGTGCCTCGCCAAGTTTTGCGGCAGCGGCTCCGGACCGCAGCAAACTTTGGATTCAGTTTGAGTTCCAGCTCTAAGCTTACAACGGTAGGTGGCTGAATATGACTCGCAGTCTCCAACCCGTTCACGACCGCCTGCAGCGTCCTCTACAGGACCTGCGGCTGTCTGTAATCGATAGGTGCAATTTTCGTTGCACCTATTGCATGCCCGCAGAGGTCTTTGGGCCGGATTACGCCTTTTTGCCCCAGGCGCGACTGATGTCTGTCGAGGAAATGGAACGGCTGGTGCGGGCTATGGTTGAACTTGGGGTCACAAAGTTGCGCTTGACCGGTGGAGAGCCCTTGTTGCGACGGGATATTGTGGAGATTGTGCGCAGCTTGGCGGTCATCGATGGCTTGGAGGATATTGCCCTGACGACCAACGGCATTCGTCTACAGCGCCTGGCAGGGGATTTGAAAAAGGCGGGGTTGCAGCGCATCAATGTCAGCCTGGATGCCCTCGACCCGGATATCTTCACAGTAATGAGCGGTGGCCGTAGTGGGCCGAGGCAAGTGTTGGATGGGATCGAGGCTGCTGTAGGTGTTGGCTTGAAGGTCAAGGTCAATGCGGTCATTGAAGCAGGCGTCAACGAGTCCGAGGTAGTGCCTCTGGCCCGATATTTCCGCGAAAGCGGTATTTGTTTGCGCTTTATCGAGTATATGGATACTGGTAACAGCAACGGTTGGTCTGAGAGTAAGGTCGTATCCAGCAAGGTGTTACGCAGCTGGATCGAGCGCGAAAACGGCTTAGAGCCGGTCCCGCCTGAGAGCCCTGGTGAGGTTGCCCGGCGCTTTCGCTACCGCGATACGGACGTGGAAGTCGGCTTTATCTCATCTGTTTCCGAACCCTTTTGCGGAAACTGTGTGCGTGCCCGAGTCTCTGCGGAAGGTAAGTTGTTTACCTGTTTATTTGCCTCTGAAGGAGCGGATGTTCGGTATTTGCTGAAAGAAGACGTTAAGCACTGTGAACGCGTTGAGGCGTTTGGTGCCCTCTGGGAGCGCCGGCAAGACCGGTATTCGGAGTTGAGGTCTGCTCTGATTCGGCGGGGGGAAACCCATTCCAAAGTAGAAATGTCTTACATTGGTGGCTAGCAGTCTGTCAGACTTCGCCCTGACATTCTGCTAGGGTGCGTTTGGCGATTCCCAGACGTTCCTAGCGTAGATTTTGCGTAGTCTTTTTTCGAGGCTTCAGGAAAGCAGGGCTAGCTTCGGATCTCATTGGATCAAGGTTGATGAAAACCAGATGATTTAAAGATAAATCATCTGCTTGTGGTTGGTTTGGTGCATGCCCGGGTGGTTATTTTGCTTTGTTTAGGTGGATTGCTTTACGCTGTGCTGGTTACGGTAAAGCAGTAAAGAAATCGAAGAATTCAAGTGGTATGACCTATTCTCGTCCCTGTCTTACCAGACGTGGCGGTGTCGTAGTCTCTCGCTGGACACTGCCTCTGTTGAAATAAAACAAACAAACATACATAAGATCGCGAATGTCTAACTACCCTGTCAATGGTTCGCCTGGATTGAATGGAGACTTTCCAGGCGGATGGATTCCCCCGACCTCAAGTGCCGTAGGGGATTCCGGTGGCAAGATATCGCGGTTAAATATGTGTCCAAACGACAAACTCTGAACACATACTCCTAGATATGAAACCTGTAGACTTAATGAGAAAATTCCTGCTTCCCTGCAGCTTGGTGGCCGCAACCGGCCTCTATGCGCAGCAAGCAGACCCAGGTGATGACCAGGTCTTTGACCTGTCGCCATTCACCGTTAGCGCCGGCGATCAAGTCGGCTATCGGGCTACGCAAACACTTGCGGGCACTCGTATTCGGACCAACCTTCGCGATGTGGGTGCTTCCATCCAGGTCGTGACGGAAGAATTCCTCCAGGACACCAACGCTACGGATATTGCCGGTGTCTTGATTTACACTGCAAATACAGAAGTTGGCGGCTTGGCCGGTAATTTTTACGGTGGTCAAAACAGCCGAGGCAGCATCATCCCGGAACTTCAGCGTGACGCCAACAATGGTGGTGTGACCCGTGTTCGCGGTTTGGCCGCGGCCGACCTGACCCGTGATTATTTCATTACGGATATTCCCTTCGACACCTACAATACGGATGCCGTTACTGTTCAGCGCGGGGCCAACTCGACGCTCTTCGGTTTGGGCAGCCCCGGTGGTGTTGTGAACAACAACCTGATCAAGGCTGACTTCAATGGTAATCGCGGCCAACTGCGGTTCCAAACGGACCAGCATGGTACCCAGCGATTCTCCCTGCGTACTCATCAGGAATTGATTGAGAACCGTTGGGCTATTTTTGCCGCTGGTTTGTATTCCATGCAGAAGTTTGAGCAGGAAGAAGCCTGGAACAAGAACCGTCGTGTATACCTGTCGACGCTCTGGTCTCCAGCTCCCAATCTGCGCGTCCGTGGCAGCATCGAGTATGGCAAACGTTGGGGCGCTCCCCCGCGCACTGAGCCGCCGAATGATTTGATTTCACCCTGGTTCGCCGCTGGTAAGCCCACTGTTGCAACGCCTCAGGAAGGTGGCGCCATGTGGGATGGAACCGGTGACATCGTCCCCGGACATTCCAATCAGTGGTACATTCAGCCCTTGGGTGATGCCCGTATGGGTCCTATGACTGTTTACAGCGACCCAACGCGTGCCGAGCCGGATGCTGTTGGTGCTCAGGCTTGGATTGCTCCTGCATGGAACACGGTTGACGGGACGACCCGTGCCATGTTGAGCATGCGGCCGATTCACGATACAATCCGCCTCGCGGGGCAGTATCCTGACGGCACACCGATTCCAGCTGGCAGTGCTGGCTTCTTCAGTACAGGTAATGTCAGTGCCCAACTGCTTGATCGCAGTATCTTTGACTACCGCAAACACTTGCTCGACGGTGGCTC
>JBJHBN010000166.1:0-5876 GCA_050485505.1 Opitutales bacterium
CAGCACACACTCCCGATAGCGGGAAAAATCGGTCTCACCGAGATGAATTTCAATCACCTTCACTTCGAAAGGCATCAATACAGCTGGCAATTGCCTCGATTTAGGCCACCCCTCTTGCGGAACGGCTCCCTCAACAATAAAGTAGTGCTTATCACACATGCGTAGCCTATCCCGGTCCTTTACCACGCCGATAGGGGCCAGAATTGGCTCTACTCCATCCGGCTTAGCATGATGCCTCAAGCTGTAATCCCTCGTGTAGGTCAAGTTGAAGAAGCTCATTCCGTCAACACCGCGGGCATAGTAGCTCTCTGCAAGGGCATAGAACATTTCAGGACTGGTTTTCCTGCATAACTCTAACGACAGTTCAATCTGTTTTACCATTTGTACGCAATGCGTAATTTCAGCATAGACAACACACTTGCCTCCATACCGCTGCGAGAATGACTCAACATCATTATCCGGATTGGTAATATAGAATGGCGAAAGATTGATCATATCAATCCAGCCACGATCCACACAAGTCTGAAGGTCCAACCCCATCTCGTGGACCAGAACCGGATCATCAGATATCCGCACGCAAAGCTGCGGCCTCTCTGATCCAGGTTGCTTTCTATCCAGTAGACTTCTTACCTCCCGAATAAACTCGGTCAGCAGTGGAGCCTTCTCCTCAAACGGGACATTGGATGGAAACAGGAATGGAAAGCGAAGGAAATCCAATTCCAAGCCATCGATGTCATAGCGTTCCACCAGTTCACGAATAAACCCAATTTGGTATTCCCGAACCTCCCTATACTGGAAGGACAGGGCATTGCGTTCCAACTCGATCCCTTTTGGCGAATAGCCGATTCTCAGCTCAGGACAATCTCTCCAGAAATCGCTGTGACTCGGGCATGACGCATTATCTACCCCATGACACTCGTTCATGCGCCAACTCAGCAGGAACCCCATTCCCCGGTCGCGGGCTCGCTGCCCAGATAGTCTAATAAAATCATTGCCTCCAAGCAGAAACTCTTCGAATCTCTTTAACACGGATCCAACCGCTGTGCCGTTATCAAAACACCTGGTTTTATGCGCTCCTCGCCAAAACGGATAATGATCACTGTCCCAGCCAGGTAATTGATACATATTCGGGCATAAAAGCAATGCATCTCCGCCCGCATCCGCGACTTCGTCAACGTACCCCTTCACTTGTTCGAGATTAACCGACTCACGAACATCCTGATATCTACTGTCGTTGCTGAAAAGGCACCACCCGTCATGATTGTAGAGTGTTCTATATTTAACAAAATTCTTCATAAAAACTACAGACAATACAGACCTATCGGCACACCAGACGTATACCGACAGCCGGATTAGGGAACTGAAACTGAATCGCTAGCGGACGCTCTGCTCAACCACGGGTCCGAAACCGTCGCCAGAAGACAAACGCAAATGCAGCCATACCAATGTAAGCATATGCAGCAGGTTCCGGAATCACACTGACATCCCCGGATAGAGTGAAATCATCTATCCTCAATTGTCGTTGCCCTGGTGTTGCCAACCCATCACCCGCCCAAAGATACAGTCGGAATTCGACTGTATCCGTAACTGATTGTAAAAATGCTACGTTCGAGAGGTCGATGGAATTCAGGCTAAAAGTGTTATCCACTTGATTCCCTTCAATACTACCAGTTGCAACTGCCGTGTTGAAGTCGTTCACACTTACATATAAGGCATAGCCACTCGGCGCCCCCAATCCATGATCCTCTCCACCACCCGTTCGACGCAAGGAATAGAAACTCATGGACGTATAATCAACAAAATAGCCCCCATCAACTTCGCTGGAGAATCCGATATAGCGGTTCGTTCCCACAGCACCAGCTTCATCAGTAGAATTGAAGCCAGCATTATAAAATAGATTGGACTTCCCCGATACCGCAAGCCCTGAGTAGTCAGGGAACGTGCCGGTAACACCTGAGCCAATGCCAAAGTCACTAAGCGTCAAGTGATCAGCTGTATTACTAGCACTGATCGTATCGTCAAAAGTGTAGGTCCCAAGAGTAATACTCGCAGAAAGAAAACAAGGAATAAATCCGAGGCAAGCGGCCAATGAAGTCAGTAATTTCGTTGTCATATCTCGTGTCATTAATAGGTTGATATTATCTCAGTAGGGTGCATAGAACCAGTTTAATGGTAGGGCATCCTCATCGCCCAGCGGCATATAGAACCAAGAGCCCAACACATCTGAGTACACCCACTCCGGACTCTCGGCGAATACGTAGACCCAACCTAAATTGGGGTGCTCCTGCCATTCCCCGTCGGTGATTGGAATAACCGTGTGCTGCGCTTCAGTTCCAGAAAGGATGATATTGTCGATGCGCAGCTGTCTCTGAGATGGGGTAGCAAGACCATCTTCAGCCCACAGATACAAACGAAAGTCCACGCTTCCAGAAACGTCCTGAAGCTCATCGATCTGATCAAGATCAATGTCTATCCGATGAAATTCATTGCTGGTATTGCCAGGTATGGACCCGGAAGCCACCACTGACTCAAAACCTCTTGAACTAACTCCTACCCACAGCGCGTACGCACTCGGCGCTCCCAATCCATGATCCTCGCCACCACCTGTCCGACGGAGTGTGTGCAAACTGATCCCGGTAAGCCCAAGTCTGAAATCAATGCCAGGTGAAATGCTGAATCCGAGATACCTATGAGTGTCAATCGCTCCAGATTGCGAGACAGAGTTAAACCCAGCATTCAAAAAGAACAGCGATGTACCATCCATGCTTATCGAAGAGTAATCTGGAAAAGTGCCGGTCACGCCTGAACCAACCACCAGACTATCCGCCGTGAGGGCTTCGGACACCACAACTGGCTCAATTGTTTCATCCAAAGTATAGTGCAACAGCATGTCTACTTCTTCTGCTTGGGCACCCAGACCAAAAAGCAGAGTGATAATTATAGAGTTCAAAAAGGTATTCTTCATTGCAATAATGGCTAAAGGTTAAAAGACATAAGGTCATGTCAGTCGTTGACGCTGACCAACCAACCCCAAAGTCCGTTGGTTATCGATCCGGTATCCGGAACATATGCCCACTGACCCAACGACCAGACATAGACCCAGGGCGCTTCGGCCACATTGACACTTCCAAGAATATGACCAGTATCCACGTTGCCGTCCTCGTCGACTATAAGGCCATTCCACAAATTTGATGGTTTATCGAGATCAGTGACGGTAATCTCAATTACTCGGGCGCCAAGACTCGACCCAAGGCGAATCCAAACCGTATCCCAAGTAGTTACATCCGAGTAATCTCCCATTCCGAGTGCTTCTATGGACTGACTGGGGTCGAAGTAAAATGACGTGAATTCCTCCTCACCTTGAGTCAGATTCCTAGACTTCAACCGAGCTGTCTCCTCACTAAAATCCCAGATTGAGCGTACGTGGTGAATATCTACACCCGCTGGAAAAATGGCATCTCCACTGGAATCGCGGGCAACCGCCTCCAGCCCCCAATCATCGCGACGGAAGAAATATCCGTTATACATAATTCCAAAATGCATTGGAGCAGTATCCACGTTACCAGGCAGCTGAGGCCCAATTCCGAACGCCGCACGAAATTGTGCGGCAGACGCTGCCGTGCTCGAAATCGCCGCGATCATATCCAACTGGATCCTGCTCTCAGATGTTAGCCCTAAATTACCCACGTGGCGCTGGACAACCGCACCTGGTGGCGTTCCAGCTGCAGCTACTCCATAGGTTTCAGTCCGGTTGATTTCGGGTGAAACAAACTGGGGATTAGCAAGCATCCACCCATCAAAATCTTCCAGAAGATTGCCATGTTCCCAGCGGAGGCTCTCAAAGTCCTCATGGAAAATTACGGCCTGTCCATGCGCGGCCCCTGCGGTGGCCAGCAACATGAAAGCCAATGCGATTCTTGATATGTTTCTCATATGATTTCTCCTCATGGTTGATGTTCGGTGGTGCAAGTTCACCAGAACAAAGTGGAGGTCAGACGCCATTGTCTCGGCCCCATTTGTCGCGATTCAGTATACTTCTCATTAAATACGTTTGAAACGTTCAATTGCACCCTTAGCCGGTATTTGTCGGAGAAATTCCGGAATGTCTTTGTGGCAAAAAAATTGACGACATTGAAACCGCTGTAATAGGGTCTCAATTCGATCGGATCCCTGGGGCCACTGGGATAGACTTTATCATCAATAACAGAGACCCACTGACATCCCACCGCCAACCCGGCTAAACGACCTTGACTAAACTCGTAACGGGGTGTCACGACAAACTTGTGTTCGGGTGTGTAGCGCAACCTCTGCCCTTCAAGCACCGGGTTTTCCGGGTTGTTTCTGAGTTCTGAGCCCATAAAATGAGTCCATCCGAAACGTAGTTGAAAATTTGTTGTTAACTCCCCGATCGCCTCAAGTTCGAATCCATATGACTGCTCTTCACCCATCTGAACATCGTAACTGATAAAGAACCCGTCTGGACCTAGTTCGGAAACCCTTTGATTCAAATTCTCTCTCCGGACAAGAAAGCCTGAAGCCATAACCGAGAAGCGATCATCGATAAAATTGAACCGTAAGCCAAGGTCACCACCCTGACCTGTGGTTGGTTTTGCCTGAAACATTTCCCCATCCCGGTCGGCAAGCACAGAGACAATAGGCCTAAATGACGTAGACCAACTGCCAAACATTCCCATCCAACGATTAAAATTATAGATACTCCCAACGGACCAAGTGGTATATGTTCCCTTCGCCTCCACAACGGACTTCCAATTAGGATCACTCTCTGGAAGATCCTGGCGCATAGTGCGATTGATCGCTTTGTAGCGATCATGTCGCAGTGCTGCAGTCACGATCCAACGTCCTCTGAAGAAATCGAAGAAGTTAAAAGCGTAGTACCCCGGACCCTCAACCGTATTGTCAAACTCTCCATCAGGAACCACGTATGTATCCAGCGGTGGTGAAATCCTCAAAAGCCCTTCCTCCGGACGAAATGCGTTACCGATAACCGGTTGATAGCGATCAACCTCACGCATTATGACCGCAAGTCCATTACTCGGATTTACCGCATAATGCCAATCAGAACGCCAACGCTCGTCGGTGAAACGCTCAAAAGTCCAGTCATAACCGAGAACCAACTTGTATGAGATCCAGTCTGAATTAAATTCGTGCAACCAGTTCGCGACAACCGATCGTGCATAGGTGTCGCTCAGGCGTAAATCACCACTGCTGATATTCAGTATATCTCCATTACTCTCAATAATTGGTTCACCTTCATTGAACCTATCGTACACATGCTGGTTGCTATCTACGTTGCCGTAAACTACCTTTCCTAAACTGCTGGCGGGACGCCAGCCTTCCCGATCCATGTGATTAGCAGTGCCAACCACTCTAAGGGTTCCTGCGCGATCAAAGCGATGGGTCACTTCTGCAATTACACTAGTCGTTAGAATGTCCGCGAATGAGTCTGGGTTGTGTTCATTATACGAGTTTTTGATTAGCCCGTCCTCGAGAATATCAGGCAAACCTCGATTCACGTAGCGGTCACGAATAATCTGCAATGCCATCACACCGTTGTATGCATTATACTCAGGATTGTGAGCAAGTGATCTGGGAATACCCTTGATAGACTGTTGATTGCCGAATAGCGTTACTTGTACAAATGAACCCTTGGCATATTCGTAGCGAGCACGTCCGTACAGATCCCATTTACGACTCTCGAAGAACTCGATCCAATCCGAAAGCTTTTCATCATATTGGACGGAAAAACGGGCAGTAAGTCGTTTGGCACTGCTGACGGGCCCACCCCAGTCATAGCCGATTACCCGCCGATCGAAACTTCCCACCAAAGCTTCAACCCTACTCAAAGGCTCCATCCT
>JBJHBN010000167.1:0-5791 GCA_050485505.1 Opitutales bacterium
CGCGAAGCCTCTGTCTTTTTGAATGCCACTCATAGCTACGCAGATCTAAGATTTCAAGTAGACGCATTCCTGGAGGGTGACTTTCATGACACCGCACGGCTCTCTTCAACCGGTAAAATGTGGGCCTATAGTACAGGGGCTTGGGTTCAGTTGAGCGAGGCGACATCCATGTCCGTAGCCGTTAGTCATGCTCCTTTAAGACTGCGCAGGCGTCCAAATCAAGACCTTGAGAATGATTCTCTCTGGAACTTCCGCCTTACCCTTATCTTTCAGCTCTAAGATCTATTTCCAACCTATCGAACGAAAGGCAACGCCATGAAATCAATCAATCGAGTCAAACAACTCCTGTATATAATATTATCTATCTGTTTCACCGGAGCTTTCTTACCAAAAGAAGCTTCTGCAGCCTTCCACCTGTGGGAAATCAGCCAAATATACTCAAACGCGGATGGTAGCGTGCAATTTATCGAAATCTACAATGCCGCCAACAACGAACAGTTTCTTGCTTCACAACGGGTTGAATCGACTCGGGATAACGGTCAGCAGCTCAATACCTACACTTTCCCAAACAACCTTCCCGGCGGTGCCACCGCAGACCGCTATGCACTGTTGGCGACCGGGCCTATCGCGGGTGTACAACCGGATTATATTATTCCTCCCAATTTCATCCACATTGACTTCAATAATAATGCGAGGATTTACCTGCCTTTTTCTGAGCTGCAAACGGCGGAACTGGTTTACAATTCAATCCCGACCGATGGTTTCAGTTCTCTTGAGATAACAGGCAATGTTCGCACCCCCGCTACAGTTACCAACTTCGCTGGACAAAGTGGTGTGTTGGAGGATCCCGGCAACGGGGATCCTGGAGAAGAGGATACAGTTTATGGCTTTCGACTTCAGGGAGAGAATGTCCGTGTAAAAGGCTTTCTCGGCACTGTGAACGTCGAACACGCACCCTGGGTTTACAGCTTCGACGTCAATGCATGGCTTTATCTGGCCGCCGAGATTGATACTGAGCTTCGGTCTGAAACGGGTGTCTGGGCTTGGGCACCAGAGCTGGATCCGGCGGGGTTGATGCCCATAGAATTGCCATGGGTCTATGTTGGCAGCGCAAATGCAATCTGGTACCTGGCTGACTTGGCGGGAGATGTTTATCCGGACCCCGATCCGGACCCCGATCCGGACCCGGATCCCTATTATCCGGACCCTTATTCGGTCGTGGTCCCATATATGGATTCCGGTGAGTATTATGGCGGTTGGTTTTTTATTGTGAATGGCCTTGAATTGGACTGAAATAACTCTTCGGGTGGCTTTTTTATGCGTATCCTCATTATTGAAGATCAGCAAGACTTGGCCCGCCATATCAGGCGGGCCCTGGAGCGCTGTGAACATGAGGTGCTTGTTGCCAGTGACGGGCCCTCTGGTGTGGATGCTGCTAAGGCCCGCCGCTATGACTTGGTGGTTCTGGACCTCAATTTACCGGGCTTCGATGGATTCGAGGTGGTCCGCCGGATGAGTCCAATGGATGCCCGTCCCCGCCTGCTGATGCTGACCTCCCGCAGCGAGGTAGGGGATAGGGTGGCTGGGCTGCGGGCAGGTGCGGATGATTACCTCACCAAACCCTTTGCAATGGTTGAATTGGTCGCACGAGTCGAAGCACTCGGGCGGCGAGTTCTGCCTGGCATCGATAGCAATGTATTGGAATATGGCGATATAGTTCTGGACGTGGTTCGACGGCGATTGAGTCGGCATGGTGAACGCATTGAGCTCTCGGCTAGAGAGTTTGAACTTTTGCAGATACTCATGCGCGAACCCGGACGCATTTTCTCGCGCGGTGAATTGATTGAAAGGATATGGGGTCGTACACACGCCTACGAGTCCAAGACAGTTGAAATATTCATTATGCGCCTGCGGCGAAAACTGGATCTGCCTGATCAAGTCTCGGTGATCCAGACAGTGCGGGGTATTGGCTACTGCCTGTCTATGAATAGGGAACCACACCACTAGAACCTTAGAGTGTATCGAGTCGAAAGTCCAAGGCGTTGGCTGGCACTTTTCGAATGTCTGGATCCGAGCTCCAATTGAATTTGTGAATATGCGTTGAAACGCCAGGTTACTGCGGCGTCGATGCGTATCATCTCATCGCCCCACCGCCCTTGTGGTTGACCGTAATAGCTGCGTTCAGAGAAAAACTGCTGATTCCAGCGCAATGCAGCGGACAAGCGGGGTCCGATTTTCCGCCTTAGTTCGAGGAAATAGGCACTGCTTTCAAGTCGCTCCATTGCCGGACCGTCGAAGGAAGTATACACCACTTCCATCCACATTTGCCAATGCCGAAATGCGTAGCTAATATCAAACAACCAGAGGCGTTGAATGTAATCACCGCGCCTGCGATCAGGGCCAAGCTGATAGCTTGAGGAAGGTGCCAGAAATGCCCCGTGACTGGTCGAGAGTCCAAGCGTCCACTTAAGACTGGGTTGCCAGCTAAGGCGTGCGGCCAATGTGGGTTCGCCAAAACCGACTTTCCATGCGGGCCAGTAATTTGGACGGGAAGACAGGGATGCATTTTTCAATTCGATGCTCCAATCCCATTTTTGAACACTTCCGGACACCGCTATACCACTTGTATAGCTGGCGCCCCAAATGATAGGATTTCCACCGTAGTTGGTAGAGTAGCCCGGCATGCCCAAGGTCGCCGGGTCGTTCTGGTCACTCAGAAGTGTCCGGTTTTCATAGAAGAGGGGTGCGCTAATAAAGGGATTGTTCCAAGATAAATGACGTTTGGGCCATGGACCAACGATCGTTGTGAATTGACCGGCCTGAAGGCTCAAGCGGCGGTCATCCCAGGGGCTTAGGCGCCAGGCAAATTCTTCGATTCTCGCTTGAAGGCCTGAATCCTTAGGGTCGAATCCCCGGTCAACCCTCGCTTGTGCAAAAAAGTAGTTTCGTAAACCTTGCTGTATGTCTACAAATAACGTAGCCCTTGGTTGTAATATCCAGCTTTTATTGGTTTCCAAAAGTGCAGGAGGAGGGGATTCAAAAACATAGGCTTCAATATCGGTCAGCCCGCTGATACGGGCATTCAGCTTGCTCTCCAGAAGCCCGAACTGAAGCAAATCTCCAAGGGCATCCATTCGTTGCTCGAACTGATCGGCCCACAGGAGCAACGGAATGAACAGGCATAGCATGAGGCTGATGAAAGGAAACTTCATGAAGTGTTTTGTGGATCGTTTACGGGCCTTGAGCTGCATTGAATTGCAGTTCGAATTCAGTCCAATCATCGCGGGAATCAAGTATCCTCAAATCACCACGATGAAGACGAGCCAGCTCGCGGGCAAGGTTTAGTCCGAGACCGTAGCCAGGCACATTCTCACCGCTAGTCCCACGGTGAAAGCGCTCGAAAATGTGTTGACGTGTATCTTCAGGAATCCCCGGACCTGTATTTCCAATGCGGCAATACACAAGATTCGAACTGCGCTGAGATTGAATATGGATACGTCCGTTTGCACGATTATATTTGCGGGCATTCTCAAGCAGGCACTGCAGAATCATGGCTGCATGCAACCGGTCGCATAAAACATAGATTGAAGGATCAACAACCACCTTAATATCAAGGTTTTTTGTGTTCGAAAGTACGCTAAAATCATCAACAATTCCGTCGATCATGATTCGCAGAGATTCAGCCTTGAGATTGAGTTGAAGTCGACCAGCATCCAGGCGCGACAAGAGCAGAAGGTCCTCGATTACACTGGTCAACCTTCCGGTTTGGCGGATCAATGCCTCGACTTCACTTCGGAGGTTCCGGGGCAGGTGATTGTCGATGAGGAGCTCTTCTAGGCCTGCCCGCATCACTGCAACAGGCGTTTTCAACTGATGGGAAGCGTCTGCCGAAAAGTGGGCTGCACGCTCCAGTTCATGACTTGTTCGGGTTAAAGCTTCCTCCACCCGGACGCGTTCATGGTGTTCCGCTTCAGACGCTTCGGCCAAGGCCTCGACGGGTTGCGCAAGTCGACGCGTTAGCAAATGGCTGACGCCCAGGCCCGTGAGAAGCAGAATGGATCCGGCACCGAGAATCTGGGTGCGGATGCGACTGCGCGTGAGTTTGATGTCGACCAACGATGCCACGGAAATTTCGTAGGCTACTGGATAAAACGAGTTCGGGTTCAGCGGTCTTGGCAGAACTCTGTAGGGAACTCCGTCCAGTGATATATGTGTACCATTGTCGGCACTGAATTCTTCGGATTGCCCTAATTGATCTTGAACGGACTCAAGCAGTTGTTTTTTAGCCGTTTGACTGAAAGTCTGAATGACCAGCCTGTCGTTTGCCAATATGCCTATACGGAGAGGGCTGTTCCTTAGGTTTTGTAATTCGGTTTGGTAATAGAAACCGACAACCAGAGCAGCGATCGGTTCAAAAGTCTCGTAGGAGATAATGGGAACCGCAATCACTTCGATCACTTCCTCTTCTCCTTTAGCGTTTTCGCTGAGAAAATAGCCAATTTGCTGCTCTCTAGGCAAGGTCTGCAAACTCAGTTGGGTATCAATGAACTTGGGAACGGAGCCTGCTAGTTGCTCGGGTTTTGGTGGGATGAGTTCGCCTTCAGCATTTAGAAACCGATAAAAGCGCGCGTTCAACGCAGATGAACGATTGCTTACACTTGCCGGAGACCACTCGCGAGTAAGTTGTCGCAACTCATTGTGGGCGCTGGGGTAAAGCAAGTCCAATGCGTCGTCTTCCAATGCGGCGTGGATTCGCGGCTGCCTGGCCAGATTATTACAGATGTCAAACAAGACCTCAAGCCGGGTCTGTCGTGACAAGTCAGCGGCTTGAATTTGATTGTTTAAAGATGCCCGCATTTCGTTTTCGGCAGCCGTCGGCAGGTATCTCTGAGCCGTGGTGACACCAAGAATGGTTAATCCACTGATAACCGCGGTGGTTGCCAAGAACAGGCGTAGCCGAAATTTGCCAATACGACCACCTTCAACTGGCTCTCCTGACTGCATTTCGATGTTCACCTATTCGAAGTTCAGGTCCAAAGCTTCCCCAGGGCGAAGACTTACTGCCTTTTCGAGGGTTGTCCGGCTGTCGACCCAGACTTTGAGAGTGTAATCGCCGACAGGTAGGTTGTTTAGCTCAAACTGGCCATCGGTGTCGGTCATCGCATAGAATTCATTAGGGACCACGAGAATAATCGCGCGCATGTGCTCGTGGATATCACAGCGCAGGGTGACCATTCCGGGATTATTAAAGACCTGTGAGGGAATTGGCCGTTCTTCCGGGAGGTAGCGCCCTAAATCAAAGCGTGCTGGGGATGAATAAGAGAAGACGTTGTGATATTCGCCATCTTCATTGGGGAAGCTCACCTCAGTGCCGACGGGAATGGCAAGCAAAGCGGGCTCAAACGTGAAATTTTTCTGGACTATCTTTTGGGGTGAGGGGTTCGATGGAACGGATATATCTCCTTCGAGCCATACCACACCGACTGGAGGAATAATGGATAGTGTGCCCCCGCGGGAAATGATTTCGTAGCGCCGGGCCATGACGGCGGGGGAGGGCGGATCCGGGAGGTTTACCGTGCCCGTTATACGTGCCTGGTCCTGAGCAACCGCACCCTCCTCTGGCTGCAGGCTTTCGGAGGCCCATGAGCTCGGCAAGAGCATTGTCACAATGATAAATCCGTGCATCAACCGCGCATGCAACCACTTGACGGGGAGTGACATAATCGACCAGAATAGCTGGGCCCCGGAGCAATGCAAGAATTCTTGGGTAACAGTCTTGAAACCGTGGGAG
>JBJHBN010000168.1:0-5740 GCA_050485505.1 Opitutales bacterium
ATCCCGATGAGATACCAGTCTCAACTCACTCTCTGAACCAACAGAAAGGCCACGGTCCAGCATTATTGCCTGGATACGATCAGCCCCATAACGCTCCGCAACACCCCAGCCTGGGAAACCGCCTGCAAACTGGAAGTCGATTTCGATACACTGCGCCAAGGTAATATCAAATACTTCTGGAATATCATAACGAAAGGCATCCTCCAAGAGTTCCAAAGCACTCTCCGGAGTGAATTCACAAATAGCACCTGCACTCACCAAATGCGAAACGGCCTGGCGTTCAGCCAAACGAGTGGCAAGCCAGAGAAGGTGGCTTCCATCAGCTACTTCAATATTTGGATCGGCACCACCCTCAAGCAAAGCCAAGACAGCGTTCACATTACTACTAACCAAGGCTATACCCAGCGGTGTCCAACCCCTCTCATCGAGTGCATTGGGGTCCAAGCCCTCCTGCAAAAGCCATGGAATAACCGGTGCATTTGCTACGGCTGCGAGGTGCAAAGCATTCCTGCCCTGGTCGTCCTGAACATCGACTTGAGCCCTCTTCTCCTTGAGAATTTCCATCATTTCAGCTGAAGCAGAGACAGATGCCATGAGGGTCGGCCACCGTCCATCCAACCTCCGGCGAACCGAAGGACCTCGACGATCAAGAATCATTTTCACCAACTCGACTCGATCTGCCAGAATCAGCTGTGCCAATACTTGAGGCAATGTATCCCGGTCCGGATCCGGAACAGCACGTTCCCGCAATAAGAGAGGAACCAAATCATCCCTCCAATGGTTGATAATCTCAATGCCCGGACTACGCCCCTGATTCCAGTAAAGTGGAATTTTTTTATCCACCAGAAGCTCGACGTAATCAGCCTCGGCCGAGCGAACAGCGAGCACTAAAGGGCACTCATTTCTGCTGTTCTGCGCACGAGCTAGTATCCTTCTCTCAAATAGCATTTTCGCCGCATCGAAGTTTCCGCGAGAGGATGCGTGGTGCAGGGGGGTCCAGCCAGCCTCGTCGCGCAAGCGGACATCACTACGTTCATCACTTAACATCGTCAAAGCTGCTGGATTAAACAACGTTGCAGCCATGTGTACAGGCGCCCAGCCTTCAGAGTTAACTAAATTTGGGTCAACTCCCGCTTTCAGTAATCGTTCGATAGCCTCACTATCGTTTTTGAGTAAAGCTGTGGCTAGACTTTGACTAGCCGCAAACTGACCTGAGCAATCAACAAGTCCCTGTTCAGGGGAGTAAATCAGCGTAACCGGAATACCCGACCTTTCTTCCTGCCTTATCGGAAACCGTTCTGTGTCTACGCCAAACTCGATATTTCCAGCCCCCTCCAAAGACCCAGGATCAAACCTCAAGGTTTCCTGACCAACATACCAAACGTGAATTACCAGCAAACCGTTCGGATCAGCGACAGAATCTTTTATTCTGGACATCCACTTACGTCCTTCTGCTGGTTTCCTTCGAATCGAAATTGTGCTTCGGTCGCCTGGTCGCCCCCGAGGCCCCGTCAACAACTCCAACCGAGGCGGCACATAAACCTTTGCGAGCAAGTCCTCCGGCAGCCCTTCAAGCACGAAAACACCCGAGTCACTGATTCGGGTCAAAGCCTGCACCTCCCCATCGCGTTCGACGTAAAAGACCCGGTTTTCAATTTTAACGATACGTTCCTTGCGATTCCCTTCCTGAAAATAGAGCGTGGGCACTGAGGCCACTGCCATGCACACCAGACTCAGATACACCGAGGAGCCTACGAACAAACGAAACAAGAAAGAACGCAAGAAAGGGGCTAACATCTGTAAAGAATAGCCCCCTTTTTAGTAGTATTTCAATGTTAATCTGGGTGAAGATTCCAGAAAACGTAAATTGAATAGTCCCGATCTGGTCAGCGACCGCAGCTCATAATCTGACCGTCAGACACCGAGCAGGGCAGCGATCCGGCGACTCTCCTTGACGGGTGCGGACAAGCCGATTTGATCAGGGTTTTCCATCATTCGAAAATCCCATCATTTCCCTGCGGAGAAACGCACCATGAGCAACACAACCGAAAAAGGACATTTTACCCTTCCCGGCGAAGCCGGATACGAAGACCTGACCCTCGAACTCGCCGAAAAGTGGGGCGCCGACTGTATTCGCGACAGCGATGGCACAACCCTCTCAGACAAGATCCTGAATTCGGGTTACGACATCTACTCGACGCTCTGTCTGGTGCGGGCAGACAACGACTGGGCCAAAGCCAATACGGACAAGCTACAACAGAATTTCCTGATGTCCGACCCGGTGATCGCCGACGGCGACACCGTGGAAGTCGACCTGCTCAAGGGTTACTTCCGCGAACAGTTTCGCGTCAACGCAAACGATGACGCCAAAGAGTGGTGGCAAGTTTTCGACCGCAGCACTGGCGAATTGGTCTCCAGCACCGACTGGGATTTTGATGCGGCATCCGGCTAGGTGACGATCCGCAACACCGAGCCCTGGCACAAATACACGGTCAACTTCCTCGCCTACCGTATCTGGGAGGCGATTTCGATGTACAACCACATCACCAACAACTGGGGCGACCGCGAGCACCTGATGCCGGTCGACCCGGTCTATCCGGAAACCCAGGAGTTCATGCTCAACTTTCTCCGCAAGTGGCTGGAAGAGCACCCGGCCACCAATGTGGTGCGCTTCACCTCGATGTTCTACAACTTCTGCTGGTTCTGGGGCGAGGACGCCAAAAACCACCGCTTTCGCTATGCGGACTGGGGTTCCTACGATTTCACCGTCAGCCCGCTGCAGCTGAAGAACTTTGAAAAGTCCCGCGGCTATCGCCTGACCTCCGAGGACTTCGTCAATAAGGGCTACTTCCGCAGCACCCACAATGTGCCCTCCGAACGCTACCGCGACTGGATGGACTTTGTGAACGAATTTGTCACCACCTTCGGCCGCCAATGCGTCGACCTGGTACACGAATACGGCAAAAAGGCCTACGTATTTTACGATGACCACTGGGTGGGCGTGGAACCTTACAGCAAGCGCTTCAAGGACTTCAATTTCGACGGCCTTATCAAGTGTGTGTTCAACGGCTTTGAAGCACGCAAAAACGCGGCAGTGGAAGGCGCCAAGACGCACGAACTGCGCCTGCACCCTTACCTTTTCCCAACCGGTCTGACGGGCGAGCCGACTTTCAAAGAAGGGGGTAACCCAACTCTGGATGCAAAGAACTTCTGGGTGCAGATCCGCCGCGCCTTGCTGCGAGCACCCGTTCAGCGCATCGGCTTGGGTGGCTACCTGAGCCTCGTGAAGCCTTTCCCGGACTTTATCGACTACATTGCCAAAGTTGCCGACGAGTTTCGCCTGCTGCGCAGCTTCCACGAAGACGATGCCCCATACGTGGCACCGGCAAAGGTGGGCGTGCTCACTTCCTGGGGCAAACTGCGCTCCTGGATTTGCAGTGGGCACATGCACGAGCAGCCGGAATTGGATCTGAACCACATCCACGAAGCCCTCGCTGGTCTGCCGGTCGAGGTGGAATTCCTGAATTTTGACGACATCCGCAAAAATGGTGTTCCTTCCGACATCAAGGTCCTCATCAACTGCGGTCGGGTAAACAGCGCCTGGAGCGGTGGTGAGAACTGGCAGGATGCCAAGGTCGTGACGGCCATCAGCAAATGGGTCGCCCAGGGCGGTGGTTTGATCGGCGTCGCCGAGCCATCGGCCACAGAATTCAGCAGCCAGTATTTCCAATTGTCCCATGTCCTCGGAGTCGAGCGCGAAATCGGCCGCACGCTGTCCAAGGTCAAATACAGCTATGCTCCTCCCAAGGAGAAACATTTCATCCTGAAGGACAGCACTCAGTCCCCTGAATTCGGCCGCGAAGTCGACAAGGTATACGCTATCGACGGAGCCACCGAAGTGCTGGCGGACGCCAAGGGATCGATCCGTATCGCCGCCCGCAGCTTCGGCAAGGGCAAGAGCGTCTACTTCTCTGGATTCCGCTGCAACGCCGAAAACACCCGCCTGCTGTTCCGCGCTCTGCTGTGGGCATCCAATACCGAGGAAGCCGCGGAAACCTGGATGACCTCCAATGTGAACACCGAGAGCGCATACTATCCGAAACGGGGTAAACTGGTGGTCATCAATAATAACACCGAGCCCGAAAAGACCACCGTCACCACCGCCGACGGCAAAAAACTCGAGCTGTCCCTGAACGCCCACGATATCCAGATTCTGGACGTCTGAGCGTTTTACCTCGGCTGAGTGGACAGGGCGGACGGAGTGGACATAGTGGATTGGGAGCCTGCCTCCAGATTCTTACCAGAAAGCAGAGTCAGAGTTCTCAGAGCCCTCTGTCCTGCTATCCCTACCCTCAGCATCCATGCAACGTAAACAATTTCTCAAGTACCTCGCGGCCGGAGGTTCCGGCCTCGCTATGGGCCCGCTGTTTGGCAACACGGTCTCAACCAGCCATGCCAGTGCACCGCGTCCAGTTGACGATCTGGACTTAAGTGACTGGGCGGGCATTCGCAAACTGTTCCCGCTTAGCAAGGACCGGATCTATCTGAACACCGGCGGTCTCGGGCCGCCGTCCCAGCCTGTGCTCGACGCAGTGTGGGAACAAACCATGGCGCAGGCCCGCAGCGGCGAAACCCATCACAACCTGCTTCACGAACACCGCGAGGTGGCCTGCGAATACCTCGGTGCCGATCTGGATGAGATCGCGTTCACGCGCAACGCATCCGAATCGAACTCCATCGTCGCCGCCGGGCTGCGGCTGGAAGCTGGCGACGAGGTTATTTTCGAGTCTCATGCCCATCCGGGCGGATCTTTTCCATGGCTCAATCGGCAGAAGCTGAACGGGGTGAAGGTGCGGATCTTCGAACCCGATCCTGAAAGTCCAGAGGGCAATCTGGAGCGCCTGTTCGGGCTGGTCAACCGCCGCACCAAAGCCATTCAAGTCAGCCATGTTACCGCTCCGACGGGAATCCTCTTCGACGTCTATGCGATTGCGCGCGAAGCGAGCCGCCAAGGGATCTGGTTCCACATCGATGCTGCCCAGAGTGTCGGCATGCTGCCAGTGGATGTGCACGCCATCGGCTGCGACTCAATGGGCATCAGCGGCCACAAATGGATGAATGGACCACAGGAAAGTGGTCTACTCTACATCCGCAAAGACCGGCTCGATGACGTTTCCGCCTACCATGTCGGCGCCCACAGCAACGATGCCTACGAGTTGCCACATACCTTCAGCTACCGAAACAGCGCTATCCGCCACGAATACGGCACTCGCAATGCCGCCACTTCAGCAGGCATTCGCGCGGCCATCGAGTTGCAAAATCGCATCGGACGGGAGCGCATCCTCAAACACGGCCGCTCTCTGGTTAAACAAACAAGAGAGGGCCTGAAACAGTTTCCTCAGGTGGAAATCCTGACCCCGGAACGCGAAGACATGCACGGCTCAATGATTAGCTTCCGGGTCGAAGACCAACAGGGAAGAGAGATCGCCAGTCGCCTCAACACCGAGCACAACCTGCGCTGCCGCCCGGTCGATGAGATGGACCTGAACGCCGTTCGCATCTCTTGGCATGTCTACCACCAAAACAGGGATGTCCAAGGTCTGCTCGAAGGTGTTCAGGCGGTTCTCGGTTGAGTATCTTCGAGGTGTTCTCGCGCACCCGCTACAATGGATTTAAGGCAATTTCCAGACCCACAGGGCATTTATCTCAATAATCGTTGAATCCGCTGGGAAGCTTGTGC
>JBJHBN010000169.1:0-5735 GCA_050485505.1 Opitutales bacterium
GCGCTCACTGGATTTGCGTCCGGCGGTGCCTTGACTCCCGTCGGTGGCCGATCTACGTCAGCTGAAGCTGGCATCCTGCGGCGAAATCCCCTTTTAAATGAATTTTTCCCTCCAAACACTCATTGCTCTCCTATCGCTTACGCTTCCGGTCGTTGGTGCCGGAGCGACTGCCGAATCCTTTGATGAACTGTTTCCGAATGCTGAGCCGTTTGGCGACGGCTGGATTTCCGTCGAGGAATTTGGTGAACTTTGGCCGGAACACTTTCCCTGGGTATATTCCCGGGATCAAGGTCGGTGGTGGTATCTTCAAGGTCAGGCTGCCGGCCAATTCTGGGCTTACGACTACGAACTCGGGTGGATCTGGGTGTCCTCCGATCTCTACCCCGATTTCTACAGTGGGACGCGTGGTAGTTGGCTCAGCTATACCGGTCGCGATCACCTTCGCCGGGTAGTCTACGATTACTGGACGGAAACCCTGGAGGGCAGCGACTGGACCTTAGACCAGCGCCTCGAAGTCCTTTCAGAGCGCGCCATTCGCCTTTTCGACGAGAGGCTGCGTCAGGCTGTTGCAGTTACCCCTTTCGACCGGTTTCCGGACAAGACTCCTTTGAATGGGGTTTATGGGCTCTGGAACAACGAACCCGCCTCCTGGTGGACCTGCGGTTTCTGGCCAGGACTCCTTTGGCTCATGTATGAACAAACCGGTGAAGACTATTGGAAAACACAGGCGGATCTGTGGACCCGCGCCATTGAGGGTCAAAAGACCAGAACCAGCACCCACGATCTCGGATTCATGGTGGGCATTCCGTTTATGCATGCTTACCGGCTTACGGGTGACAATTACTACCGTGACGTAGCGGTCACCGCTTCAGCCTCGCTTGCGACCCGTTTCGATACGGAGACTGTCGGCGCCATGCGATCCTGGTCCTGGGGGATTCATGGTCAGGGTAACAATTTTTCAGTCATTATCGATAACATGATGAATCTTGAGATGTTGGTCTGGGCGGCGCAGCAACCGGGAGGGCAGCAATGGTGGACAGAGGCGAGCATTCAGCATTCCCTTACATCCGAGCGGGAACTCGTGCGCGAGGATGATTCAACTTATCACCTGGTTATCTTCGATGAGCGCAACGGAGAGGTTCTTAGCAAGGGGACCCATCAAGGGCAGAGTGATTCATCGACCTGGTCGCGTGGGCAGGGGTGGGCTGTCTATGGCTTCACTGCTATGTATAGAGATACTGGAGACGAGCGCATGCTCGAAGCCGCCCGCAGAGTTGCTGACTACTTTCTTGACCACATGCCTTCGGATTGGGTGCCGCCTTATGATTTCGACTATACCGGCGGCATTGAAGCCGCTCCCAGAGACAGCTCGGCGGGCTCATTGTGTGCTTCCGCGCTGTTCATGCTCGCT
Source organism: Opitutales bacterium (assembly GCA_050485505.1). Lineage (GTDB taxonomy): Bacteria > Verrucomicrobiota > Verrucomicrobiia > Opitutales > Oceanipulchritudinaceae > JAFIGG01. The sequence goes on from JBJHBN010000169.1 coordinate 1,412, forward strand.
GACCTTGAGTCCGACTCTGGTCGCGCCATCCTCTACCGTAAGGCTGCCAAGAAGCTGTTGTATGCAATGATTGGTACGGATTACGTTGCGCGTTATATTCACTCGCATGCAGTCCTGCTCGAAGGCTCCGCCGCAATCAATCAGCACGAACAGGGCCTGATTTGGGGAGATTATTACCTTTTGGAGGCAATCCTTCGATACCTGGGTACGCTGCCCCCTGTGGAGCTTCCAGAATAGATTTATTGGTTATGAAAGAACATCCCCAGAATCAGTCTGAACAATGGGAACTCGCCTGGTCCGATGAGTTCGATTACGACGGCCTCCCGGATCCGAACCGCTGGACATATGAAGAAGGTTTTGTTCGCAATGAGGAGTTGCAGTTCTACACCCGTGCACGCCGTGAGAATGCCCGCGTCGAAGGCGGTCGCCTCATTCTGGAAGCGCACAGGGAATCCATACCCAATCCGGGATTTGACCCCGCGAGTGACCTCTGGTCGGCACAGCGGAAAGCCAGCGAATACACCTCCGCGAGTATCACCACCGAAGGATTGGCCGAATTTCTTTATGGCCGCATTGAAGTCCGGGCCAAGGTCCCTTCAGGATCCGGGGTTTGGCCAGCGATCTGGATGCTTGGAGTGAATTTCCGCGAAACCGGTTGGCCTGTGTGCGGAGAAATTGATGTCATGGAATTTGTCGGCAACGACCCCCATCGCATTCACGGGAACATGCATTTTCTGCATCCACAGGAAAACAAGCACACTTCCCAAACCGGCAACGTACATCTGGACCCCGCACCCTCTGAAAACTTTCACCTCTATGCCATTGAGTGGAACGCAGAGTGCATCGATTTTTTGGTCGACGATCAACGCTATCACCGCCTTCCGCTCGATTTGGCCGGTGACAGCAAAGACAACCCGTTCCGCAAACCCCACTACCTCCTGATCAACCTGGCCGTTGGCGGATCCTGGGGCGGAAAGACCGATCCATCCATCTTCCCGCGCCGCTACGAAATCGACTACGTCCGCGCCTACCGCCACCGCAATCCGTAGCCCGTTGGCTTCAGCCTCGGGCAGCCGGGCAGAGCAGGCGTCCGGGAAGATCTGGATTGGTGGAGTGATGGAATTGTGGATCCCAACATTAGGGTAGGGAAGCCTCGCCGAGGGTTCCGCCGTTGTTGTAAATCTGTCGAGTAGCGGAATGGCGACAGCCATTTCGGCTTGCCTACTTGCTATCCCGGAGCGTGGACGCCCTCGTCCGCGTGCGTACCCTGCAGCAACTACCGTATTCAATTCGGATCAACGAAGCGAAGCGTAGACGTAGATGAAAAATCGAAATCGGGATCGAAATCGCCCGGTTACCCTCGCTTCTTGGGCGCGGGTTGAGTCGCGTAGGAAATTTCGGCAGACAGCCAACCGTATCCCGTTGGCTTCAGCCTCGGGCAGCCGGGCAGAGCAGGCGTCCGGGAAGGTCTGGATTGGTGGAGTTATGGATCGATGGATTGTTGGGGCGCGATCAGGACATAGGTAACAGTGTGTATGTCAGGTTGGATGCTTTCATGGGTGGTTGGTTGTTGTTTACGAGAAAATCAATGATCACCTCACAGCCCGTTTCGTAGTTGTTTGGCGACTATATTCAACTTGTTGAATAGTGTAAGCTACTGTAAATAAATAGCTTGAAGCACTCCGATGTGTTGGATGTATGAGACGAGCCCTAGCCCCGGTGGTCAATTTTGGACAGGATCAACAGGATCGTTTGCGGATGTCCGGCGAAATTTTTTGGACAGGATTAAGGGGCGGATGACCTGGGGGTTCTGTAGGTGGTGGGCCGTGAGATTGTGGAATTCGATAGCGAACCGGAGTTGAGAAATCTACGAATATCCAGTGTAGAGTATGTTGTAAGAGCATAAACCCGATTCCACCGCTATTGTGGAGTGGTTGCCGGGCATCCGTGAGATCCTGTCTAAAGATTAGCCGGGTATTGGCGGCGGGGCATCTGTTTAATCCTGTCTGAAAATTGAGTGGCTTAGGTCGCAGCGTTTATTGACCGACTCTCTGCCCGTTTTGTGGTGGGTTGGTGGCAATAATCAGTCCAATTTTTCGAGTAAGTATCTATGAGTAAGGAAGTCGAAGATCTTAAATTTATGTAGAGATATGAAACGAGCCCTGGCCCCCGTGGGCGAATTTGGACAGAATCAACAGGATCGACAGGATATGGCGCTTCGCGGAGGATTGGATCCTGTTAATCCTGGGCATCTTGTCTGGGGAACTGGCGGTAGGCTGGGGCCGCTGCAAAATCCGGAAACACGAAAACACGGAAATCCGTAAACAAATAGCGATGGATTGAATGTCTTAATACGCGCTACAAGATTTCCAAATCAACGGACTTTGTTTACCATCTCCGGATTTTGCGATTTCCGGATTTCATCTTCTCCCTCTCGACTCCAGCGCATCGGTCTCCGTGAGCTCCGGGCCTTTGTGAGAGAAATTGCGGGGAATGGGTTGCGGTGGATCCGTTCGATCCTGTCTAGAATAAAGTTGGGCGTTGGTTCGGGTTCGCGCGGAGGCTTATGTCCGGCAATGGAACTCGCGCAGAGGACGCAGAGGAAGACTGGAGGGGTATGTCGGCTCTTCAACCACTGGTGAACACTGATATCTTTATTCATTGATCTCGCTCCAGCGAAAGAGCTCTTCTAGGGCACCAATGTTCGACAGAATGGGGAGCTTCACGGAGGAATGTTTGAGGGTAGACTTGGGAGGGTCCCGGATATGATTCACCACGAAGAGCACCGAGCGCACGAAGGAAAGGATATTTGCGATTCGATTTTAAGCTGGATAAACCTGTTCGCGCTCTTCGAGGTCTTCGTGGTGAAAAATGGCTTGTGGCTTTGGTTGGTTGCGCTGGTACGGGTGCGAGGCGCACCCGCTCCGTGTGGAATGGTTTTTTCGGGGGTTGGTTGGGTGGAACGGCGGAACTCTCGGCGAGGCTTCCCTACCTTTTTTGGACCTGCGGGGGAGTTATTACCGGTTTGAATACCTTGAGCTCACATTCAGGATTGATTGACCACCTCGCTGCCCGTTTTGTGGTGGGTGGATTTTCGGAGTTTTGGATGGAGGGTTCATCGGGGTATCTGGCACGGGAGTGTCGGATGTTGGCTGGCGTATCGTTCGAGAGGGATGGTTGCTCAAAATTGGAAAGGTGAATTGAAGTAACCAGAATGGAACACAAGCTGCTCGCAGGGTCGTGTGACCCATTCATCTGTAATCGATCATACATTGCCACGCGATGGATTGGCGGAAGATCAATTGGAGAATCTGGCTCGTGCATCGATTGCACTGTCCAGGCTATCCCCGGCCTTGGCGGATATTGCTTCGGCGATGGCGGCGGGGGCGCAGCAGCAGGCCCGGCAATCGGCGTGGATTTCTGAACAGGCGAACCAGATGGCTGAGGCCTTGCAGGGGACCATGAACCATTTGCGCAGTTCCTCGGATAGTGTGCAGGGCATTGTGGGCACAATTAAGCGGATCGCGGATCAAACTAAGATTATTTCTATCAATGCCAGCATCGAAGCGGCTCGGGCGGGGACGCTGGGGGCGGCTTTTGGCGTGGTGGCGAAAGAGGTTGAAAGCCTTTCCTCGCAGACAACGTCAGCAACGGAGCGTATTTCCGAGCAGGTGGAGGGCATTCAGGGGGATATCCGCGATGCCGTTCAGGCGGTCGGATTGGATCGATCGGCTGAGACTGTTTTGGGGAAAGAAGAGTTCTGTATCCAGCGATTGACGTCGGAGATGACTGAAATTGCCCAGGTTGCAGCAAAGAGCGCAGGTTCCGCTGAGGAGGTGCACCGTACCAGTGAGGAAATTCGTGGGTTGTCCGAGGATCTCCTGTTGACCATTGGCCGTTTTCGTCTGCCAGCGCACCACCGCTCGGTGGAGATCTTTCGGGAGGTGCTTCAGCAGGGAATACTTGCAGGGATGGAACGCTTTCAGATCGAAAGTTACCTGAGGCGGACCGCTGTGGATCTACCGATCTTTGAGTTGTTTTATGTAACCGACCGAGAGGGTTGCCAAGTCACTGCAAATGTATGGACAGACGGACGGGACGGTCACAACCGTGTGGGCTCGACCTGGTCGGATCGGCCATGGTTCACTGAGGTCCGGGATTCGATGGATGTGCGTGTTTCAGATATCTATCGATCCACAGCAACCGATAATTTCTGCTTCACCCTGTCCGGGCCCATCTTTGATCATGAAGGCACTTGGGTCGGCGTTCTTGCCGCAGACATCAATTTTGCCGAATTGATAGCTCTCTGATTTCTGTGGAGCGT
>JBJHBN010000170.1:0-5719 GCA_050485505.1 Opitutales bacterium
TGGCAAGGGTGGCCACCGATGCCTCCACTACGCCGGCGGGGTAGAGGTTCAGCTTCAGACCCCCCGAGGTGTGCCCGGAATTGGCCCCACCGTTGACTTTGATAACGGTGCTTACCGGATTCGGTTTTCCCGAGCTTTGTTGAAGCTCGTGGATGATTTCGGGAATCAGGCGACCTTTACCCTCGTCGCCCATGCTGATGCCGGTGTCGAGGATGATCTGACTGCTGAATGCTGGCTTTGCCATGTATGAATGCTTGGTTTGAGAAAAAGCGAAATGCGCCCTTCGCATGTAGCAAAAGGCGCATTTTCCAGAATCTAGACGGAGCTCCGGCAGGCTGGCAAGCAAAAGACAAAGAACCCCCCGCGCCTAAGCACGGGGGGCCCAATCGTGTGAGAGCACTAAACCTTGTTGGAGTTCAGACGTATCTCACGGGAAACTTCAGCCCCCTTGAGGGCCCATCGGTTGGGTCATCCCCTGCTGAAGTTCCTGAAATTCGCGATAAGCTTCTTCGCGGGCGTCCAGCAGATCATCAATACCGCTGTCGATCTGACGCATTTGGCTGATCAGCGTTTCCTGAAACTCTTCGCGGGCTTCCTGGACTTCAGCTTCGTTCATGGCTTGGTCGGCGAGCGTCTGCAGCTGGCTGTCCACCTGCTGATACTCCTGGACCATTGTTTGATAATTGGCCTGGTCTTCTTCGCTCAGGGCATCGTAGGGGCCCATGTCAACGAGTTCACTGTAGAGCTCATCTTTGCGCTCCTGATACTCTTCGGCATTTGGGTCGACTGCAGCCATCGCACCATCAAGGGTGTCGCTGAAGTTGTCGCGAGCCTCTTGGACTTCGGCTTCAGCCATGGCTTGTTGCTGAACTTCCTGCAGGCGGAGTTCATATTCCTGAAGTTGGGATTGCAGCTCCTGAAGCCGGGATTGAGCATCTTCTTGAGCGGAAAGGCTCAAGGCGCCAATACTGGCAAGGGCGATCACTGCTGCGAAAATACGTTTCGATTGGTTTTTCATATTCATATCGCCTCTACTGAATCAGGCCTTGTGCCAATCTTTGGATTTGTTTGTAAGTCTCCTTTTATCAGGTGTATGCAGATTTTGTTAGGCTTTTTTGCCAAGGAAAACAGGCGCACATGTGCGGAATTCGCACAGCTTACTTGCCCCTTAGCCAGAAAAATCCGCAGATACCGCCGACCACGCCACCGGCGATATGGGCGAAGTGGGCCGTGTCCGTGTGTCCCTGAAAGGCTTGATACAATTCGCTACCGAGGAAAATAATGGCGATCAGGATGAAAGTCAGCGGTATTGAACCGGAGCGGGCTTTGGCAAAACTGGACAGGATGATGAGCGCAAACACGATTCCACTGGCTCCCAAGAGCAGGCCGCGGAAGAGTAGGAGCATTATGATTCCGGTTACTAGTGCGGTGATGGCTGATATGAGGGTGAGTCGCCACCAGCCGTAACTTTCCTCCAAGCGGGGGCCGAGCAGCAGAATAAATATTAGATTGCCGAATAAGTGTTCGAAGTGGGCATGGCCGAGCACATGCAGAAATAATCGGGGCCAGGTGCTCCAATTCGTTAGCGAGGCCGAACCGTCGAGTGAGAAGACATGGGTTTGCGTCCAGCCTCCACTGAGGGCAAAACTCAGGAATACTGCCAAGCTGGCCAGGCAGAAAGTCAGACTGAACGGAGCGTTGTAATCGATCCGGGGAAGTTTGAACGATGCAGGCATTGGTCTAAGGGATAAGCAGGATCCCATTGAACGCAAGCCCTTGGAGGAATGGAGTTTTTTTTGATAGGGTCTCGCCGAGTCTGCCGCCAAGCTGCGTCTGAGAACTTTCTGATCTTTGGGCGTGACAGCCTGCGCGTGGCATGGCCTATCTGATAGGCATGAGCATGCGCTTTCAGATACTTGGCAGTAGCAGCAGCGGCAATTGCAGTCTGCTTGAAACCGCAGAGACCCGGATCCTGATCGATGCGGGCTTCAGTGGACGGCGCATCGAAAACCTTTTGAAATCAGTGGGACGGCGTATTGAGGAGATTGATGCGGTTTTTCTGACGCACGAGCACAGTGACCATGCGTCTGGGGTTCGCGGTTTGTCGAGGCATGGACATTTGCATTATTTCGCGAGTTATCCGACTGCTCGGGTTATCCAGGAGCAACTCAAGAGGGATGTCAGCTGGAAGATATTTGAGTCGGGGGCCCGTTTTGAATACCGGGATATAAAAATTGAAGCGGTTAAGCTGCCGCACGATGCGCACGATCCGGTCGGGTTTATTTTTCAGACCGGCGGTCAGGACTCGTTCAACCCAGCCCGGAGTGTTGCCTGGCTGACGGATATGGGGTACGTGCCGGATTATTTGCCGGAAAAGCTGCGGCACACCAATGTGCTGGTGCTTGAGGCCAATCATGATCTGGAGCTATTGGAAGCCGATGTGCGCCGGCCTTTTTCGGTGAAACAGCGCATTCGTGGACGCCACGGGCATTTGTCCAACCATGCGGTGAGGGATTTTTTACAGACCTACTCCAGCCCTTATTGGCAGAAGATCTACCTCGCTCATATCAGCCGCGACTGCAATTGCCTAGAGCGGGTTACCCGGACTTTCTGCGAAGGTCAGTTCCCTTGGCTGATAGAAGTCGTGAATCCTGAGGCAGGCCCCACGGAGTTGCTGGACTTGGCGAAATTTGGATAGAGCCTGCGAGTCGTAATAAAAGTCAGCGGGTGCTGAATTGTTCCAACTCCATCGTCACGCCGTCCGGAGTTGCTTCCAGAATGCGGAATTGAAAATCGACAAAGGCATCCGGCAGCAGAAGGGATCCCTGTACCTGGACATCGCGGATGTCGTAGTCCCAGCCGCGCTGGTCGAGGAGACTGAGAGAGCGAATGGATTGCTGCCGCATCCAGTTTTCGTGCTCTTCAGGGCCGACCTCGTTGAGGTATTGCCCCATATCGAGCATGTCTCCCACACGCATCTGTGAGAGGTCAACAAAGACGCGCTCGAAATTGCCGGAGCTGACAACAATTTTGCGTTCAGTGACCAGAGGTAGCAGCGACCCACGCAGTTCCAGGTCCTTGATTTCCACGCCATTGAGTCCTTCCAGAACAAAGATCCCGCGGGCTTCCAAGCCGTCGGGGAATACTTTGAAGGATTCCATCTGATAGCTGCGGCGTGGGTCTTTCTCCAGAAAATGCAGGAGGATGGATTTCTGTAGGTCGGGCACGAAAAAGACCACCACAGCAACTGAAAGCACGGCAGCGATCAGGGCAAGGACGAGGTTGAACAGGAGCTTGAAGAGCAATCGGAACATCAGAAGTCTAGTTTAAGGATCAACGGTCGTAGAGCCACGCCAGTTCAGAAAGATAGCCAGCGCTCTCAGTTTGCCAATTGAATTCCTCATTGGTCATGCGCCATTCCCAGTTGCCTTCGGCAGTGCCTGGTCGGTTCATGCGGCTGCGGGTATCCAGAGACAACAGATCCTGCATGGGAATAATGCAAATACGGCTGGTTGAACTGTAGGCCGCGCGGATGAAATCCCAGGAAATGTCATCACCGCTGATGCGGAAATAACGCCTGAGCTGATCCTGCACTTCAGTGGAAGCTGATTCATACCAGCCAAGGGTTGTATCGTTGTCGTGGGTGCCGGTGTAGAGCACACTGTTGTTGTGGAGATTGTGCGGCAGGTAGAGGTTTTTATTGTCGCCATCAAAGGCAAACTGCAGAACTGCCATGCCCGGGAACCCGGTATCCTCGCGCAGCTGGTGGACCGCTTCATCAATGTCTCCCAGGTCTTCAGCGATGATGCGTGCTTCCGGCAGGGCTTTAAAAACCGCATTGAACAGGTCCATGCCGGGTCCGGCCCTCCAGCGGCCGGATCGCGCGGTGGCGGCATCGGCGGGTATTTCCCAGTATGCTTGGAAGCCGCGGAAATGATCAATGCGGATGATATCGAACAGAGTGAAGTTCAGCTCAAAGCGTTTCAGCCACCAGCGGTAATCGGTTTCCGCCAACCGGTCCCAGTCGTAGAGTGGATTGCCCCAGAGTTGACCGTCCTCGGCAAAATAGTCCGGTGGCACTCCGGCGACCCGACGTGGGTTGCCGGAGTCGTCGATTTCGAAGTCCTTGCGGTTGGCCCAGACGTCGGCACTGTCCATTGCCACGAAAATGGGCATGTCGCCGACAATCTGCACGCCTTTGCGTTGAGCGTGCTGGCGTAACTTCAACCATTGCCCGAAGAAGATATACTGTACAAAGCAGTGGAACTCGATGACTTCGGCGAGCTTTGGGTGCTGCCATTCCGCCTTTGGCACTTTTGCGGATCGAAAGGGTTCCGGCCAACTGGTCCATTGACGGCCTCCGAACTTGTCTTTTAGCGCCATGAAACGGGCGTATGGAATAAGCCAATCGCCGTGTTTGGTCTTGAACTCATCATACATGCCATAGTTGGGCACGTAGGCGCGGCCACTCTGAATGAACTGACGGAATGCGTGCCGCAGGACTGGCCATTTGACCTGATAAAGGCTGCCAAAATCTACCCGCGAAGCGCGCAGACTGCGAACTGAACCGAGATCGGCCTCCGACAGCAGGCCATTGTGGGCCAGCTCTTCGAGGCAGTTCAGGTAAGGGTTGCCGGCAAAGGCTGAAAAGCTCTGGTAGGGCGAATTGCCATAGCCAGTGGGCCCCAGAGGTAACAATTGCCAGTAGAGAACTTCAGCCTCAGCAAGAAAGTCAACGAACGACTCGGCTTCAGCGCCGAGCACGCCGATTCCTTCGGAGCCTGGCAGGGAAGTCGGGTGCAAGAGAATGCCGGCACCGCGTTCTGTGAGCCAGTTGGAACGTGCGGTCACAATTTATTGGTTTTGCGGCACCCGGCGGACGCGGCTGATGTCGTAGCCCATATTTTGGGCCTGAATCATCATATCCGAATAACGGTGATTTGGGATGGTTTGCTCCCGGGCCAAAATTCGTAGGTTATTGCGCCGGTCGTCACCCATCAAAACGAGATCGTAGTTTTCGGAAAGATAAAGGATCCGATAGTTCTGCCGAATAGGCCAGGTGTAGGAGATCTCCCACTCCGCATTCGTTCGGATATTGCGGATTCGTGCCGAACCCTCGTACATCTTCCACTCCGGTTCTTCATCCCCAGTCAGCATGTAGGACTCAATGCGGATGCTGCCGTCGTCCAGCTGCTGCATGTCCTTGAGCGCGTTCTGTGAATTGCGATGGCGCAGGCCCGGGGTCGTCGCGATCACATACCAGCGCCCCATAAAGGCGTCGATGTCGACGTAACTAACCGATTGGGGCGGGGGCGTCTCGTCCTGCTGCAACGGACCGACACAAGCTGCCAGTCCAAATAACACAAGAACACCGCATATACCGTATGTAAGCTTTTTCATGATTCGACCTTAATGCGAATCACTCTAGGAGCTATCGCCGACATTTCAAGGAGGATTATCAGCAGGCTTGTTTGGGGGCCGGCCTCTGTGCCGGCTTATGCTTCCTGAATTACCGTGAGCGCTCTTGTAGGTATTTGCGGGTGGATTTTGGGTGATCGGTGAAAATGCCGTCGGCTCCGGCGGTGAACAGGATGCGGTTGAGCAGCTGTTCAAAATTGTCGATGCCTGCGGGCAATGCGTCGGTTCTGGCGGTATAGGGGTGCACGATGAGTCCGCGCTGTTGGGCGGTTGTTATGTTATTGTATTGGCGGAGTCTTCG
>JBJHBN010000171.1:0-5703 GCA_050485505.1 Opitutales bacterium
AACGAGAAGGATTTGCTTGCGTTTATACCAGCTCGAGATCGCAACGCATTGTCGCCTGTGGGCTTGGATATACTGGATGGGCTTCTGGAGGCGATACTCTCCGGCGACTATGATGAGGTAACTTCCCTGGCCCGACAGTATCTACTGGCGTCGTTAGGAGAGCTCGAATTTCATGATTATGATCCCAACTTTTTTGCCAAAAGCCACCTGGTAAAAGGTAAATACCTCTATGTCGTCGGCTACGAAGGAGATGGGGGCTCATTTGCTCCTTTTGATGACAATCTGGCGCTGCGTGTATTCGATATAGAAGATTTCTCCAATGCCGAACTGGTTGGAGAATTTGGCATGTCGATCGCTAAGGATCCGCGAGATGTCGGCAGTAGAATGGTCGAGTATCAGAACCACCTTTACCTGGCTGCCACCGGATTGGGGTTAATAGTGTTTGATGTAACTGATCCCGCGAACCCTGATTTTGTGACCTATTATCTTGTATCTGGAACGGATGTAGATCAGGTGGTCGTGGGTGCCGGCAGTCTTTATCTGGGCAATTTTGCCGAAGGAACCTTAAGCAAAGTCAGTCTGAGTGTTCCGCCAGCTCCTACATTCGAAACACAAGTCAACGCAGCTGTCCTTGGTATCGCCTACGACAAGGGTATCCTCTATGCAGATCGAGCAGGTTTAGCGAGCTACGATGCTTCAAATTTAAATCTTTTAGACCATGCCGCTACATTTGGCGGTGGAAATGGTGAGCTGGCATTTAAGGACGGCTTCGCCTACATACCCACTACCACGTTATTCGAGGGATTTCAGAGCATCGAAGTCTATGACGCCACGAATCCGGAGAACATCAAGCATGCTGGCGGAGTAACCGGTGCCGGTCTGGTTCAGAGCGTGGCAATACTTAACGATAAATTGCATGCGAAGACGGAAGATGCCTTGACTACTTTCGAAATAGTCGCGCCAGGACAGCTTGAGCTTATCGATTCACGATCTACTATTGGATTTTCTGTTAAAGCAGCATCCGATGCTGTTTATATCGCCGATCTTCTGAGAGTAATAGCCTTTGATCAGGAGTCGTTGAACTCCCTCCCTAGCCATCTCACAAAGCTTAATACAGAAAAGGAAGCCAATCTTATTCGGATTGTGGGAGCCACTGCCTATTTGGCAGACACCAATAACTTTGTCATTCTCGACATTAGCAACCCGGAGACCAGTATCAACGAAATAGGTAGAGTAAGTCTGGGAGACCGCATCCAGGATATAAAAATAGTCGGCAACTATGCCTACATCGCTGCAAGCACCGAAGAGCTTGTCATTATTGATATTAGTGCTCCGGGCAATCCTTCAATCGTTGGCCAGGAATCCGGCAACTTTTACACCGAAGAGAATGGCGGCTGGGGAGTGGGCAGCGTGGCAATATATAATAACTTTGCTTATCTGATTGTTGATTCGGGAGCTCTTGCTATCTACGACGTTTCCGATCCCACATCACCAAGCTTTATTAAAGAAATAGCAGGGGCTGGTTGGCAATGGAGTAACCTCCATATTCATGGACAGCACCTCTTTTTAAATACGCTGATCGAGCTGCGGTCATTTAGCCTCGCCGACCCTCAGAATCCCGTCTTCGTCCATGGCGTTACTGTGTCAGAGAGTCTGGGGGATGCTGCGATGGATTTTAGTATTAGCGACAACAGGGCCTACGTAACTACGCGAGCAGCCGGCCTTATTGTTGTGGATATTTCTTCTCCATCATCTCTGTCTGAAATCGGCAGAGCCGGAGGGTTGGGTCGGGGGAATGCCGTGTCTGTCGTAAACAGCACAGCCTACGTCGCAAACGAGTTTGGACTGGTGGACGTCTATGACGTTTTAGACCCTGTTAATCCTGTCTATGTAACCCAGATAAACTTTGCCGGCACCGTAAAGGACGTCGTCGCAACAAACAGCTATATATTCGCAGTCAATGTCTTTGGTCTGGTGGTTGAACGTGCTGTGGGCTCCCTAAGCAATCTGCAGTAAGGCTAAAGAGGGAAAGGCTCATATTTTTAGTGTTGTACGGATTGTGGAGTAAAAAAGGGAACAAAAGAAAAACACAGGGATTACGGTGACAACTGAAAACAGCAATAGTTCGCTTTTATCACCAACCTCTTTAATCGGTATCCCGAGGCTAATGCGGACAAGACTTTGCGGGCTGCCTTGCCGGACGGGGAGCATATTCAGAGACTCACTAAAGCGCGAACTAATGAAAATTGTGGATTCCAGCTGTTGTTATTAGCGTTTTTCGAGCGGAAATGGCGTCGTCTCCATGTACCCTAAGAGCTTCCAGCTCTCCCAGAATTGGCAGTGATGTCCACAAGATGTCACCGCTAAAGGGGTCTATCTGCTTCAGCACCGAAAATGCAAAAGCCTGACTGAAATTACGAGTCCGATTAAAGCGGGAAGAAGCCACCAATGTGGATCGCGGAAAGCTGTCGTCCAGTCGGGGCACCAGATCAATACAGCTTTCTACCACATTGTCGCCTAGAATTTCGAATGAGCGACTGATAACAATAACCCGGGAGTATTGACTGGGGTTCAGATAACAGTTAATCGACCTGGTGTAAATTACGAATTCTGCAACCCCATCGTTGGTAACATCCTGCATACTTAGTTGCGCATCGTACAGGGAAAGATTAGGAATATCTGGCGTTGAAACCGGAAGCGACAACACCTTATTCTGCACAAAACTTCCGCTGATATATTTAATAAGAAGTAGATCGGCATGGGTTGATTGATCTGGGATAGAAATAGCGATGATCTCCTGGTTGCCATCCCCATCAACATCGTGCAACAACGGCGCGCCGATCAGTGGCTGGGAAAGGTCCAGAACAGTATCCAGCCTGTGTTTGGTGATTGGGTCAATCCTGGCTAGTGGCACACCTTCTGCAACAAAAAGTTCGTCTACTGAATCGCCGTCCATGTCTCCGGAGGACACAAGCCAGCAAGGGGAGCAAAGGTTCGCATTGCGGTCAGCGACTAGTACGCCCGTACCCAAATCGTAAAGTAGTCCGCCAATAAATAATTCTTCGACGGAAGCATTGGAGAAGCTGCCCAATGCATAGGGCACCTGGCCAGGGCCAGGGTCTGAGGGGTTGAGAAAACCTATGTTAGTGGCAACTAAGCTCTCCAGATCACCCACTTGACTAAGACGGAGAATACCCAGATGGGAGTGGCTAAATGCGGAAGAGCTTGTCAGTAAACTGGTAAAAACTTCGATATTGGATGAATCCCTACTAAAGCTTCGTTGCAGGTAATCTTGGGAAGGAATTTGAGAGCTTATGGAATCCAGTGTCAGGGAGGCGTCCAGTTTTGCCACTGAGCTTAACTCGCCAACATCAGCCACCAGAAATCCAGCCGATGTACCTGTTAAGTTGAGGTAAGACAGTGGCCAGGTGGTTTCTCCATGTATTGAATAGTTATCCCCGGTTCTCTTAAAAATCGCCAGATTGCCAGCATCTTGACCCACGACCAACGGCCAACTGCTTGTAAATATCAGCACCTCTGGAATCGAATCACCGTCCAGATCAATAAGTCGCGGGAATTGGTCGGGTTCGTTAGATGTTGTATAGATAAGCTGATGCTGCTCCTGTATTGCACCGGAAGAAAAGTCGTAGGCCTCCAGCAAATAGATGAAATTATTTGATCCCGGTGCTTCAGGTCCCTGGTACTTCAGTTTAACAAGTTGCTGGATACCATCCCCATTCAGGTCAAGGATATGATTGGCGTCAGTCACACTGCTGACGATTTCACCGCCAAAGTTCATAACCGACCCGTTTGAAAGAATCCATTCTGGCTCCGGGTCGGAGTCCAGATTTCCAATTGCTAGTGGAAGCTGAGAGACATGCCATGTTGCTACTGGATCAGGGCTGGCGAAGTTGAACAGGAAGGCGCCATTCACGGTCCCTCTCATTATCAGGGAGAAGCCTTTGTAATCAGGCCCTGCAGGTAGTAACTCAAACAAATTGTAGGAGTTATTCGGGTCTGATAGAGGAAGCTCTTTCGCTGCAAGGAGCTCCTTGGTATTCCCGTCCAGAATATAGATGCCGTCCGCATAGGCCAAAATAATTTCATCTGTTGCGGAACCAGTCACGTCAGCTTGGAGTATTGAGAACAAAGGCTCGCGCGAAGGTGGTTCGTACTCGACGTACTCTAATCTCAGGGTGTCGTTTTCTATCTCGAAAACGAGGAAGCTACCGGAAATTGGACAAACGATTTCAAGTCCGGCATCGCCATCTATATCCGTCCATCGAGCATAGGGCTGCGGACGATTACAGCGATAGTCGAGAGGAAGGGTTTTTCTGGTCGAGACTTGCGCGCTTGGGATAATTATGGAAAAAGTTTTCGTAGCAGTACGCCCATTATCTGCAGCGACGCTGATCAGAAACTGTCCGCCGTCTTCCTGAATAAAGGATCTTGGTATCCCGGTAATACGACCGTTGGCGTCCATGCTGACTCCTTCCGGGCCAGACCTTAAGGAAAACTCAAAGGGGCCATCGGTTGCAGTATTCAAAGCGGAAACCTGCACATCCAGGGATTCGCCCGGGATGAGATTTTGGTCGCTGAAAGGTGCTATCTGGGCAAGCTGGGGGAAAACATCAATTGTGAATGTCGATGATTGCGTCGGATTGATGCCATCTGAAACCTCCAACCTGAGTGTATAGACCCCCCTGCACGATGAAGAGAACCTGATCTCGGGTTCCATGGTTTCCACAAATGAATTTTCGCACCCGGGGGCGCTCACCATTGTCCACTTGTAGGCAAGGAAATCCGAGTTGGGATCTAAACTGGCTGTGCCGTCCAGTCGCAGCTCTGCAAGACGCTCCACGGCGTCGCCACCTGAAACTCCAGGCACGGGAGGTAAGTTGGTGGATTGTGGGTAGGTTGCAAGAGTTGCCATCGAAACAGTAGTGCGCATTTCTGCAGGCGTACCTGGGGTGTTAGTCACCAATATCATGTCGTAGAAGTCGACGTAGGAAGTAGTAGCACTGAACACGTTGTGGAAACCGTTCATGCGCGATTGATTTGCACCAGTTAGATTGAGTCCGCGTGTCATGTGGTTGTAGTTCATGCGCACGTATCCAAACTGACTGTGATAGATGTTTCCGGATAAGTTGCCGTCGGTTATCAGCAGATCATTTGAATAGAGGCTTCTGGAGCTGTAGCGCAATAACAGCTGCTCGACCTTGAGTTGGGATTGTGTTGACTCAATCCGAGCGAATATCGATAGGGATTCTCCTTCATAGGAAATCGTCAGGTTGTCAATAGAAACTGTAGCAGTCGGCACGTTGTTTTGTAGGAACATGCGTAGTTCCACCTGTCCGTTAAACGTGGTGTTAAGGCTGTCGGTACAGTTAATAAAGGCCAGGGTAACTCTGCCAATACCGGATTGATTTCTATTGTCGGTCACCGAAGTGCTGCCGGTTATGCAGGAAAAAGGTACTTCATCAGGGTTGACCGGATTCGGCTCGGGATCGAGTACAAGCATGGCCGGAATGCCGAAGCCGTCAATGGCAATGCTTCCAAAACTGTGCGCAGTTAAAGCCAGGTCGTAGGTTGCATTGAGTATATGGAGGGCATTTGCCTGATTGAGGCTTGCTTGGCTAGTTACACCCTGGTAATTGCTATTGACGATTGGACCATTGTTACCACCGCCACCGCCACCGCCAC
>JBJHBN010000172.1:0-5674 GCA_050485505.1 Opitutales bacterium
CTATCTGACCCTGGGTGCCATGATCACCTTGGCCGGCTTGCTCTCGCTGTATTTCCTTAGCGGCGCTGAAGCCTTCAACATGATCGCATTGCGCAATGCCATTATGGACAGCGCCTGGCAGGGCACGGTATTTGGCCTCCTGCTGGTGGGCTTCGGCATACTGGTTTCGCTCTTTCCCTTCCACTCCTGGGCACCGCGCGGCTACGCCACGGCACCGGCACCGGCTGCTATGCTGCATGCCGGGGTCTTGAAGAAGTTTGGTCTTTATGGGCTGATTCAGTTAGTTTGGCCTTTGCTGCCTACAGGTGCTGAACTCTGGAGCCCCTTGCTGCTCTGGCTTGCCTTTGGCAATATTGTGTTGATCGGGCTCGTGACCATGGCCCAGCGCGACCTCAAGCTCATGCTCGGCAATGCCTCGGTGATGCACATGGGTTACGCTTTCCTCGGCCTCTACGCCTACTCGGTGATCGGTGTCGGCGGGGCAGTCATGATGCTGTTTGCACACGGTTTGTCAGTTGCCCTACTGTTCCTGCTTGCCGACAGCATTGAAAAGCGCACTGGCACTGCGGATATGGATGAACTCGGTGGCCTCGGCAAGCAGGCTCCGGTACTGATGGGCTTTTTTGTCGCCGCGATCATGGCCAGTATCGGCCTGCCCGGTTTTGCGAATTTCTGGGGCGAGCTCAGCATTTTTGTCGCCCTGTTCCAATCCGCCACCCCATGGGCCCTTGCCCCGGCGGTGCTCGGCATTGTGATTTCCGCTATCTACGGTCTGCGCGCGGTTGCTTCGGTTTTCTTCGGAGAGAGCAAAGAGCCGCTGGAATGCAAGGACTTGACCCGCTGTGAAAAAGCGCCGGCATTGTTGTTGTTGGCTGGTTTGTTGGTTGTTGGTTTTTGGCCGAAAACTCTTTCCGATCCGTTGGATGCTGCGGTGCAGGAGTCGTTTGCGGTGCGGGCGGCGGGATTGGCGCAGGTTGAGGATGGGGCTGCGTTCGAAGCGCTGTCGCTGCTCCGCTACGGGGAGGATGAGTCGGCGGATGGGGTTGCATCTGAGGCAATTGTGAAAACGAATTTTTAAAGATCATGGACGCTGAAGCTTTACAGGGTATTGTTGCGACCAATCAATGGGGTGCTATTTGGCCGGAGATTCTTCTCGGCTGCTTGGCGGTGGTGCTGTTGTTTGTCGATTTGTTCACGAAGAGCCGGGGAGTGATCACGGTACGCATAGCGATCTGGTCGCAAGTGCTTTTGCTGGTGTTCCTACTGGGGCGCTTTGCCTTCGGCTCGGCCTCGGGAGAGCTGGGCTCGCACTATTTCTCGGGCATGATCCTGCAGACGGCCTCGACCGAATGGGCGCGACTGTTTTTTCTCTTTGCCTCCATCTGTGTCTGCCACATCGGCGGTGTATACCTCGCTTCTCGCAATCTGGCCAAGGTGGAGTTTTATCACATTGTGATGATTGTGTCGGCTGGCCTGATGCTGCTGTCTCAGACGAACGATTTCCTACTGTTTTTTGTGGTGCTTGAGACCGTGACCATCGGTTTCTACGTTCTCGTGGCCTATGCCCGCAACAGCCGCTTTTCACTTGAGGCCGGCCTCAAGTATCTGGTCATGGCCGCCTTCAGTTCGGCCATTATGCTTTTTGGCATTGTCCTGCTCTACGGCGTGGCCGGGAATCCGAACCTGCCGATGACGGCTTCTATGCCGCTCAATTTCGATCAGCTGGCTGCCTTTATCGCCGCCGACGATGGCAATATTGCCAACCGAGGCAATCTGATGGTGACCGTGGGCGCTGCCCTTGTGCTGATCGGCATCGCCTTCAAAATCGGTGCAGTGCCTTTTCATATCTGGGTGCCGGATGTCTATCAGGGGGCCCCTACGCCTGTGACAGCTTTTCTTGCCGTGGCTTCGAAGTCTGCCGGTTTTATTGTACTCTTCCTGCTTTTGCGCGGACCCTTTGCCGAATTGGATTTCCTCTGGGTACCCTTGTTGACCGTTATCGCGATCCTGACCCTGCTGTTTGGTAACATTGCCGCCCTCGGTCAGCGCAACGTGAAACGCGTCATGGGCATGTCCGGTGTCGCCCATGCCGGCGTCCTGCTGCTCGGTGTGCTCGCCGCTCAGCAGGTTGACTGGGCCTACAAGGCCGTCTGGTTCTATCTGTTTGTCTATGCCCTGGCTTCTTTCGCTATCTTCACCGTAATGGCCCACGTGGCCCCGCAGGAGGACAGCGACCAGAGCCTCGAACGCTACGATAACCTGATTCGCCGTCAGCCCCTGCTGGGCACAATTTTGATCATAGGTCTAGGTTCCCTTGCCGGCATTCCGCCACTTGCGGGCTTTGTTGCCAAGCTCCTGATTTTCGTCGCCGCCTTCCAGGCGGAACTTTACACCCTTCTCGGCGTCGCCTTGCTCGGCGTGGTCCTGTCCATCTACTACTACTTTGCCTGGATCCGAGCCGCTGTGATGAAGTATCCCTTCGTTGAGGACTCCGAAACCGCCGAGATCCCAAGTCCCACCTTCGGCTCCAAAGTTTTCATGGTCACCCTTGCCGCCGCCACCATCGTGCTCGGCGTCTATCAGGGCATGTTCGCGATTGGCGGGTAAACAATCCCGGGCGGAGCCCGGGATTGTTTACCAATTCGTGATTCTTGATGGAGTGCGTTGGATTGGGGCGCAATGGGGTAAGAGCCGAACTACGCGGCGCGCTCGGCGAGACCGCTCTACCTAGCTTCCTATTCCCTCAGCTCCTCATCCCTTCCGCCCCTCATCCCATTACGAATTAATAATCAGCGCCCCCGGCGCTTTTAGTGATTGAGCTCCAAGGCCGGAGCCGGATGCTGGGGTTTATGTCGAATGGAATACAATCGGGGCTAGTGACCTGTCGGGCCGGGCTGGAAAAGATCGTGGCGGCGGAGCTTAAGGGGTTGGGAGTTCAGGTGACTGGAGCTGGCACCCGGGCTGTTCATTTTGAGACGGATCTGGCGGGGATTTACCGGGCCAATATGGGGCTGCGCAGTGGGCTGAATGTTGTGGTGCCGATTCGGACCTTCAAGGCACGGAATTACGAGCTGCTGTATTTTCAGTCGCGCAAGACCAATTGGCACAAACTCTTTGATGTGAACTGCAAGCTGCGGATTGATGTCAATGGTGGATCCAGCACCCTGCGGAACACGGAATACGTGGTGCACCGGGTGAAGGACGGCATCGTCGATACTTTTCGCAAATTGGCTGGTGGACGGCGTCCGTCGATCAGTAAGGAAGATCCGGATATTCATATCCTCGTGCACCTCAACGGCGACGAAGTTACGCTGTCGCTGGACACTTCCGGCACACCATTGTTCAAGCGCGGATACCGGGTGGAGCATGGCATTGCACCGCTGAAGGAAGACCTCGCCGCCGGGATGCTGCAGATGTCGGGTTGGGATCAGAAATCGCCGCTGTTGGATCCAATGTGTGGCTCCGGAACCTTCCTCTTTGAGGCTTGGATGTTGGCTGCTGGCATCCCACCAAATGCGTACCGCCGTTTTGGCTTTGAATCGCAATTCGATTACGACCCGGAACTCCACGCTGCTGAACGCGATGCCTTGTTGAAAGGCCGCCGGGAACTACCTGCTGATTTTGTCATCACCGGCTGGGAGAGCGATGTTGAGACCGCCAAAATCTGCCAACGTATCCTCGAAACCCATTTCGACGGTGCTCCCATCGAGCTGCAGCAGAAAGACTTTCGCGCCACTGCCCAAGTGGTGCCAGGCACCTTTTTGATGACCAATCCGCCCTACGGGAAACGTATCGGTAACGAGGATGAGGCCCGTCAGCTGCACCTCGACCTGCGCCAGCTCATCGAATCCCACGATCCGCCAATGCGCTTTGCCTTTTTCTCCGCTCTTCCCAAAGTCCTTAGCCTCTTCAGCAAGGTTCGCACTGGCGAATACACCCTGTTCAACGGTAAACTCGAAGGCCGGTTGGTTGTTGGCTGAGCCGGTAGGGCGGTTTCGCCGAAACCGCCGCGATTAATCACAAACCTCCTGCCCGGTCACACCACTAGGCTATGCCGTCACCCCTCATTTCCCTTAACTTCGCTGCGATGGCATCTCGTTCTTCGAGGAGATCGCTGCCGGGGTGGCGGAGGTTGAGACGGTGGGTGCAGACAGGCAGGAAGACGGCATGGATGTCTTCCGGGATGACAAAGTCACGGCCGCGAAGCAGGGCGTGGGCCTGGGCTGCTGTTTTCAGGGCCAGGGAGCCGCGGGTGCTGATGCCAGCACGGAATTCAGTTTCGTGGCGGGTGGCTGTTATGAGGTCGAGCAAGCGCTTGAGCACAGATTCTTCGATGAATACCTGCGGTACCCAGGATTGCCATTCCAGTACCTCGCTGGCGCTGAAAAGCGGTTGGGTTTGGATGGCGTCGTAGGCGGTGCGGCCGTCGCGGAGAATCTGCAACTCGTCGGCATAATCCGCATAACCGATTTGCAGCCGCATTAGAAAGCGGTCCATTTGGCTGTCCGGCAGTGGGAAGGTGCCTTCGAAGTCGACCGGGTTCTGGGTCGCGAAGACCATAAAAGGTTGACCCAGCGGGCGGGTTTCGCCGTCGATCGAGACCTTGCCCCGGTCCATGGCTTCGAGCAGAGCGCTCTGGGTTTTTGGGGTGGAGCGGTTGATCTCGTCGGCGAGGAGAATATGACTGAAGACCGGCCCCGGACGAAAAACAAACTGCTTCTGGGACTCGTCATAAATTGAGACCCCAAGGATGTCGGCCGGTAACAGGTCACTTGTGAACTGAATGCGCTGAAAGGGGCAGTCCAGTGCGCGCGCAAGGCTGTAGGCGAGGGTTGTCTTGCCTAGCCCTGGCAAGTCTTCGATCAGCACGTGTCCACCGGCAAGTAAGGCCGTCAACACCTGGTCGATCACGGCATCCTTACCACGAATCGTTTCACCCATGCGCGTCTTCAGGCGTTTCATCGCCTGAGTGATGGTTTGCACCTGTTGTTCGGACAGGCTCACCGTTTGGATTTAATTATTTCTTCCATTTCAGCACGGGTGCGCAGCCAGCGAATGTCCATACAGCGAACAAGCAGGAAAATCGATACCCCAATACCAGCGAACACGACGACGAGGTGGCGGAGTTCCGGTTCTCCCAGAGTCGACGCCAGTTCCATGGCCATCCAAACGGACAAGGCGATACTGAAAATTGCCCCAGTTGGATACAGCCATTTGGCCACTTCGGCAATTAGTTCAGGATCCTTGTTGCGGATCAGCAATTGCGATCCAATCACCCAGAACCAGACTGGCAGTGCATAAATCAAATACCGGTGCCCAGCCTCGGGTAAATACTGTAGATAACAGGTCACAGCCATAAGGACAAAGCCAACGGCAGCCGTGAGCGCGAGAATCTGAGAGAGTCGAAGTAAATACGATTTAAGCAGCATATATATGGCCAATTGAGATTGCCCTAAGGATTTACGCGCGCAAACGGAACGCAAGAGGAATCCGGTGCGGCTGGAGCGAGGAATTGTTTACTAATTCGTCGTGGAGTGCGTTGGATTGGCTTCCGCGTTCGGGGCGACCGCGGCTACGTAGGTGCGACGGCCCCCGGCGCACAGCGCGGCAATAGGGAGTGCGTTGGATTTGACTTCCGCGTTCGGGGCGACCGCGGCTACGTAGGTGCGACGGC
>JBJHBN010000173.1:0-5657 GCA_050485505.1 Opitutales bacterium
CATGAGCTGTGCGCCGGCCGCTGACATACGGTTCCAGGCGGCATCCCGGGTGGTCTGGTTGAAGGTGCCTGAAGCGTCGGTAATTACGAATACCTCATACCCTTCCTCAAGCGCTGAGAGGGTAGGGAAGGCAACGCAGACTTCTGTGACAATGCCTGCAACAATGAGCTGTTTCTTGCCGGTGGCTTTCACAGCGTTGAGGAAGTCTTCATTGTCCCAGGCATTGATGTTCCCGGGGCGCGCAATATATGGAGCGTCGGGAAACATATCCTTCAGTTCGGGAACGAGAGGTCCGTTTGGCCCGTCCTCAAAGCTTGTGGTCAGAATTGTTGGCAGGTTGAAGTATTTTGCTGTATCTGCCAGGGCGAGGACATTGTTCTTAAAATCGTCCGGGCTGAAGTCGTGCACGAGGTTTGTGAGACCAGTCTGGTGGTCGACCAGAAGTACTGCTGCATCGTTTTTATCAAGACGGTTGTATTTGAATGTTTTCATTGTGTTATCTTTGAGTGGAGTTGTTCATTCGTGCCGGATTGGTCCAGCACTGAAATACTAGCAGTATTTCGCAAGGCTGAGAAATACTTCTTTCCTTGCCTGGGTATACCTGAAAGGTATTCTTTCCCACTATGGAATTGCGACATCTGAGATACTTTGTGGCGGTAGCAGAAGAGGAAAACGTAACCAGAGCTGCGGCGCGGTTGCATGTTTCCCAGCCGCCCCTCAGTCGGCAAATCCGCGATTTGGAGGACGAGCTTGGCTTGGAGTTGTTTGAGCGTCGACCTCAGTCGATTGCACTCACTGATGCGGGTAGGTTGTTTCTCGTCGAGGCGCAGGCGGTGCTTGAGCGTGCAGATCAAGCTGTGCGTGTGGCGGCTTCTCCGTCAGGTAAAGGGCGTACGGAAATTCATATAGGATACGCACCTTCACTGACCATCGACATTCTGCCCCAGGCGCTAAGGCAGTTTCAAGTGCTGGCAGAGGGATTGAGTGTACGCTTGTATGACCTGTCCACTGAAGAGATGCTGCGGGCACTGGGTGAGCGGCGGTTGGATGTTGCATTGATAATCCGCCCGGACCGCTTGGAAGCGTCGGATGGGATAATCTTTCAGCCCTTGCGAAACTATGCGGTATGCCTGGCGATGCATCCGACCCATCCCTTGTCCCAGGTGGCACATATTGGAGTGCGCGAAGTGGTCGCTGAGCGTCTCATCGCCTACTCTAAGGAGGATTACCCCGAATATCGCTCCTGGCTGGAAAACCTTTTTGCCCATTCCGATTCAGCTCCTCAGGTTTGCGAAGAGCACGACAGCTCCACCAGCCTGATTGCCTCCGTCGAGGCCGGCCGTGGGGTTGCATTGGTCCAGCAAGGCTTCGAGTGCCTGTCCGGGCCAAGGCTCGTTATCCGTCCCCTGGTACCAGCTCCGCCACCATTTGTTGTGGGAGCCGCATGGCGCGAGGGCGAACCTGACAGCGTAATCTCCAATTTTCTAAAAGCTTTGGGCGTGGGCGCTGACACAGATTGAAACGTTTGATGTGTGCTAGAGGTGTGACCCGAAAATTACTGATTTGTTGGTTCATGACTCCGACGGAGGGGAGCCTCCCAGTGGCGGTTCCGCTGGATTAGCGGTGTCTGTAATCTTTGACCACCTCTCTGCCCGTTTCGTCGAGGGCTGTTGGTTGTGGTGTGCTTAGGCTGGGGCTTGTGCGTCGGGGTGGATGAGTTCTTCTTCGCGGAGTTTTAGCCAGAATTCGGATGGAAGCTTGGTGGCCATTGAGAGGGCGTTTTCAATGACTTGTTGGCCACTGCTGGCGCCGGGGACGATGGAATTGACGACTGAGGGGGCGTTGCAGAATTGCAGGGCTGCTGTGCGGAGGTCTGTTCCGTATTCGCTGGCAATTTTGCCGATCCGGCTGCCCTTTTTTCGGATGTGATCCGGTATGTCGGAGGAGTAATTGTAGCGTTCCTTGCCGGCAAGGAAGCCAGTGGCGAGTGGGGTTCCGGCGATGATTGAAACATCGCGCTCCGCGCAGGCCGGGAACAGTTCCTGTAGCGGTGTTTCGTGGTCGACGATTGAATACTGCATGGCCAGTAGGAACAGATCGGGGTCGGCCTCTTCAAGAGCGCGCAGACAGGGATCAACTGAGTTGACCCCAAAACCCCAGGCTTTGATTTTTCCTTCCTCACGCATCTCGGTCAGAACCGGGATCGCGCCCTCCGCGGCTTCCTTGAATCGGTCCACCCAGCCATCACCCATGTGGCTGGGGCACAGATCATGGATCAGAACGATTTCAAAATGCGACATACCCATCCGGTGCATGCTCTGCTCAATTGACTTGCGAGTTCCTTCGGCACTGAAGTCGAACTCGAAATTAAAGGGCACCGAAACCCTCCAAGGAGTCCGCGGTGGCTCGTCTGTCGGTGTCAGGACGCGTCCTATCTTGGTTGAAATAACAAAATCCTCACGGTCTTTGTCGTCCAGAAAATGTCCCATCCGACGCTCACCCAAGCCCAGTCCATACCATGGCGAGGTATCGAAAAACCGCGTTCCGGCATCCCATGCTTTCTCCATGATCTCGTGTGACTGCCCGGCGGTCAGGGGTTCAAATACGGTGGCCAGTGGCCCTCCTCCAAGACCGAAACGGAACGGCGGCCGGTAGCGACTGTGAGCACCTGGTTCGTTCTTGGGCAAGGTTCCACCGACAGGTAGCTCTCCGGAAGGGCCGGCGCCATGCTGAGCACGTGCGCTCAATCCGGTAAGCGCGACTCCGGCGGATGCCGCGGTCGCCAACGAAAGGAACTTTCGCCTGTCTAGTTGAGGTTGCTTTTCAGGCGTCGCGAAGGAACGCCCCGGGGGATCAGTCTGACGATGCTCTTCCATAGTAAGAGTTTTATGAATGCCTGTCCATAATGTCAAATTTTGGCACCGGTTCCTGCCTGTAAATTAAGGGACGAAAATGACGATATGGGAGTTGTCGGGCTAGGGCGCGTTTGGAAATAAGAGATTTGAAACGCACGTTGCCGCTGAGCATGTGTGGCGGATGGACGAAAGCACTTCGAGGCGCTGTCTACGTGGTGTGCTTTGGATAAGTGTGCGGCCTTGACCTTCGTCAAGGTCGCTGTTCCGATGCTGTGCTAATCTCTGCTAATCTTGAATCTTTCCAAGCAAATGACTGACAACTGGTCCGGCAGGCGTGTTCGCCTGGTGGTTTTGTTGTTCGGCTGGATGTTGGCTACGGGGACGATTCTCGATGTGATTCAGGTTTTTGCCTGGAGTCGGATGTGGGTCGATAATGTTCAGACTCAATCGGTAGGGGACGCGTTTGCCAGGACCTTTTCCGAGGAGGGTATTTGCCCTTTGTGTGAATCGGTGCAGGCGATCAAGAGGGATCAGGCTGAAAAGTACCCATTTGCTGTAAAGCTGTTTGAGCGGAGTCCGGTCATACTACCGCAGGGAATACACTTTGTCTTGATTGTTCCAGACGTCCCTGAGTTGTGGCCGGAGACTATGGACGATACCGGTTTTGCTTTCGGAAATTGTCCACCGGCGCCACCTCCCCGAATTCAGATGTCCTGATTCTATTGCTAAATAAGAATCCTTGGCTTGTTGGGCGTTCCCGACCAGCCGCTTGAACTGACACCTGAATTACTTTTAAGAATGAAAGCTTTTTGCGCTTATGCGCGTACCTATTCTCCGGCATTTGTTGCCGTTGCATTAACTTTGCCGTTTTCGGCCACACAAGCCCTGGAAGTGATTGATTTACCTCCACTAACGGTTGTTTCCCAGCCTGGAGCCGTTCCTTTAAGGACGGAACTGGATCCGAAAGCGCCGGCGCAGCCGATACCGGCTCAGGATGGCGCAGAGATTCTGCGGACCATTCCCGGATTCAATGTCATTCGTAAGGGTGGCACGGATGGCGATCCGGTCATTCGTGGAATGGCTGGGTCGCGCCTCGGTATTCTCCTCAACGGAGAGAACATTCTGGGTGGTTGTGGTAACCGCATGGATCCGCCGACTGCCTACGTGTTCCCAAGCACTTACGATGCTGTGACGGTTTTGAAAGGCCCGCAGAGTGTCCTTTATGGACCAGGCAATTCTGCGGGAGTCGTCTTGTTTGAGCGGCTGCCCCGCACTTATTCGACGTCTGAGTTGCAGGTTCAAGGCTCCCTCACGCTGGGGTCCTGGGACCGCAATGACCAGTTCATCGACCTGACGGCAGGGAGCCCGACTGGCTATGTGCAGCTGATTGCAAACAGAACTGCATCGGGGGATTATGAGGACGGTGGCGGGCGACGGGTCCATTCACAATACGAACGCTGGAGCATGCAGTCGATTGTCGGCTGGACTCCTGGCAAGAGCACAACCGTGGAGTTGACTGCGACCTTGAGCGACGGTGAAGCAGCTTACGCGGACCGCATGATGGATGGCAGCAAGTTTGCGCGGCGTCATTTGGGTCTGCGCTTTCTGCAGGCTGACCTGGGCGGAGTTATTGAACCACTGGATGCGAATGTGTTTGTGAACGACGTAGACCACGTGATGGATAACTTCAGTCTGCGCGAATTCAGTCCAACTATGATGATGCCGAATCCGACTGCTTCCAATCCGGATCGGCTCACTTACGGAGGTCGTATCAATCTGCACCTGAATGCCGAAGCCTTGGACCGTCTGGTGCTTGGTAGTGATTTTCAAGCAAACAGGCATACAACCCGGCGCAGTATGAATGAAAACATGAATTCATTCCGCAACCTGCCTCGGGTTAAGGACGCCGAATTCGAGGCGCTCGGCTTGTTCGCTGAGGCCACCCGCGGGTTCGAACAACGCAATCGAATAGTTTCGGGCCTGCGTCTGGATTTGTGGAGGGCTTGGGATCTGCGCGAATCCGTTGCCATGGGCATGGCCAGCTCGCCGAATCCAACTGCCGGGGAGCGCCGGAGCGACGCTCTGCCGAGTGGATTTATACGCTACGAACAGGAGATTGCCTATGGCACCACCGCATTTATTGGTCTCGGGCACGCCCAGCGTTTTCCGGACTATTGGGAATTGTTCAACAAGGAGGCTGAGAACAGCCTGAGTGCCTTTGGTGCAAAGGCAGAGAAGACGAGCCAGCTCGATGCGGGTGTCACCTATCAATCCCAACAGCTGGCGGTGTCTGTATCGGTATTTTTAAACCGGATCGAAGACTACCTGCTGATTGAGAGCGGATTCGAGAAGCCGGCTGCGATGATGGGCACGCGCTCGGCAACCGTGACCCGCAATGTCGATGCCTCAACCTGGGGAGGCGAATTAAGCGTGACCTACCGTTTTGCAGCTCATTGGCAGGCAGACGCCAGCATTGCATATGTCCGTGGGCGCAATCGGACCGATGCACGGCCCCTTGCCCAACAGCCGCCCTTGGAAGCTAAGCTGGGGCTGAGCTATACATCCGGTCGGCTTTCCATCGGCGGACTCCTGCGGGCGGTGGATGCTCAGAACCGGTTTGCAGTCAACCAAGGTAATATTGTCGGCCAGGATCTCGGCCGCAGTTCAGGGTTTTTCGTCGCCGCCCTTAATGCCTCCTGGGCCTTCAATGCCAACAGCCGCCTCGTCGGAGGCGTCGACAACCTCTTCGATCGCGAATACGCCGAGCACCTGAGCCGAGGTGGTAGCTACCATGCTACCACC